>CAYNUI010000008.1:14728-26531 GCA_964400185.1 uncultured Hyphomonas sp. | reverse complement strand
ACAACGCCAACGGCCTCATGTCCGACGGGTTTTACGCAAGATGCGGCAACCGTTGGCGGACTAACCAGTTGCGTCGTCTCAGGAACGATTACGTCCGACCTTACACTTTCAGCCGTCTCGGGAATTGCTTACCGACTCGATGGGCGCGTTGATGTTGGTGTTGATACCGGCGCAGACGGTACAACCACTGGCGGCGACCCAGCTGTCCTGACTATTGAGCCAGGTGTGATCGTGTACGGCACGAGCGGTGATGACTATCTCGTCGTTAATCGGGGGTCTCAATTGGTTGCCGACGGCGACGTCAACAATCCGATTGTCTTCACCAGTGACGAAGACTTGGACCGTCAGAATGACAGTGATCCTTCAAATGATGATGGCGGTGATTTGACCTCAGAATGGGGTGGATTGGTGCTCCTCGGCCAGGCGCCGATTAATGACTGTTTCATTGGTAGCGGTCCCCTCACAGCGGCATGCGAAAACGTGGTTGAAGGTGTGCAGCCTCAAGCGGTGTTTGGTGGCGCTCAAACGGACGATAATAGCGGTATCCTTCGCTATGTTCAGGTTCGTTTCGCTGGTTTCCCACTCGCCACCAATGACGAGCTGAACGGCATTACGTTTGGCGGCATCGGCGACGGCACGACCGTTGAGTATGTTCAAGTCCACAACAATTCTGACGATGGCGTCGAATTCTTCGGCGGGACCGTGAACGTCAAATATTTGGTCCTCACTGGCAATGACGATGACTCGATCGATACGGACTTGGGCTGGCAAGGCAAAGTTCAGTACGCTTTGATCCAACAGCGTCAGAGCAGCGGCGACAACCTGTTCGAAAACAGCTCGACCACGGGTCCGAGTGTTCCGCTCGCAGAGCGCACGAACTTCCAGATCTCAAACTTTACAGCGATCGGTTTTGAGCGCGGCAATGCGTTCCGTTTGAACCAAGGTCACGTTGGTCGCTACATGAACGGCGTTGTGGTTGAGGAGACCGAGTGTTTCCGTTGGCAAGATGCGGGCAACGATAATGGCACGTTCGAGGCTGCCGAAGACCCGAGCTTCAATTCGGTTTTGTTTGATTGCGGAACCACGCTCACAACCACAACTTCGGATCCAGATGATGCGTCTTCTGCAAATGGTGTGATCGTCGCGCCGCTCGCGGTAGCTGCCGATGCGAACAATACAGAAGGCCTCAACTCGCTGGCGGGTTTCCTGCCGGGCGCCAACGAAGCCGCTGTGACTGCATTTGATGCCTCAACCGTCGATCCATTCTTCGATGCGACGAGCTATATTGGCGCGTTCGCTCCAACCGACACCGAAACCAATAACTGGGCGGCCGGTTGGACCTTCGCTCTGTTCCCAGACGCGACCTGTCCGACGGGCACAACCGACTCTGGCACAGACATTAATAGCCAAAACGTCTGCCAGGTATCTGGAACGATCACTGGCGATTTGCGCCTAACACGAGGCAACATTTACGAGCTGATCGACCGCGTCGATGTTGGTGTTGATGTTGGCGCCGATGGCACAGCCGCGGCAGGTGATCCTGCAACGCTGACCATTGAATCTGGCGTCACGATCTTCGGCAATAGCGGTGATGACTATCTTGTCGTCAATCGTGGGTCTCAGATCTTCGCAAACGGAACGTCGACGAACCCTGTCGTCTTCACCTCACAGGACGATCTGACAAACTCTCAAACAGATCCGGCCAATGCCACCTCTGAGTGGGGCGGGATTGTGCTTCTCGGTCGCGCGCCGATCAATGACTGCTTCATCGGCAGCGGCCCATTGACCGTGAACTGTGAAAACGTGGTTGAAGGCGTGCAGCCTCAAGCTTTGTTTGGCGGCGCGACAACCGACGACAATACCGGCGTGCTCCGCTATGTTCAGGTCAAGTATGCTGGCTTCCCGCTCGCAACCAATGACGAGCTGAACGGCATCACCTTTGGCGGCATCGGTGACAGCACCACGGTTGAGTATGTTCAAGTTCACAACAACTCAGATGACGGCGTTGAATTCTTCGGCGGTACCGTGAATGCGAAATACCTTGTCTTGACGGGCAACGATGATGACTCCGTCGATACCGATCTTGGTTGGCAAGGTAAGATTCAATACGCGATCATTATTCAGCGTCAGTTGAGCGGTGATAACCTGTTCGAGCAAAGCTCAACAACCGGTCCATCCGTGCCGCTTGCAGAGCGTACAAACCCACAAATTGCAAACTTCACAGCGATTGGCTTCGAGCGCGGAAACGCTTTCCGTCTGAACCAAGGCCATGTTGGGCGCTACATGAACGGTATCGTGGTCGAAGAGACCGAATGTCTGCGTTGGCAGGATGCTGGTAACGACAATGCAACGTTTGAGGCTGCGGAAGATCCAAGCTTCAATTCGGTTCTGTTCGAGTGTGGCACGACGCTCACAACAACGACGACTGATCCGGATGATGCGTCTTCTGCGAATGGTGTGATTGTTGCGCCTCTGGCGGTTGCCGCCGACGCGAATAACACCACTACGTCGACAAACGACCTTCAGTCTGCTGTCGCCGGTGGTCCAGCCTTCATCAATGGCTCTGCGGTCGGTTCAGAAGCGGATGTAACGGCGATCGACGCCAATGCGGTCGACACCTTCTTCGATACCACGACTTATATCGGCGCGGTCGAAGATGCGAACGACACCTGGTGGCAAGGTTGGTCTTGCGGCCTCGACAATAACGCCTGCTAAGGCCCCTCAAACGGACGGGACGGTCACACGCGCTGATCGTCCCGTCTCCATTTGTTTACGCGTCTGAGCACCACTCAAAATCGCTAGGCGCAGCATCCTGGATCCAAGGTCATATCCAATGAAACGCTCAACTAAATATCTCATGTTGCTTTCGACAGCAGCGCTGGCGTGTTCGCCAGCATTTGCGCAAGAAGAAGAGGTCGACACCGTCGAAGAAGACCGAACCCTGCAAACGGTCGTCGTTCGCGGCGCGTTTATTCCAGAACCCCAACGCGAAACGTCGCAAGTGGCTTCTTTCCTTTCGGAAGAAGATTTGACGCGGCAAGGGGATGCAAACGCCGCCCTGGCGCTGTCTCGGGTCAGCGGTCTGAGCGTAGTTTCAGGTAAATTCGCCTACGTGCGCGGGCTCGGAGATCGATATTCTTCGGCGCTTCTCAACGGGTCTCCACTGCCGAGCCCCGAGCCGCTTCGTCGGACGGTGCCGCTCGACTTGTTCCCGTCAAATATTCTAAGTGGCGCCGCTGTTCAAAAGACATATTCGGTCAACTATCCGGGTGAGTTTGGCGGTGGCGTCATCGATTTGAAGACAACACGCATCCCATCTGAGGACTTTTTCAATATCAAAGTCGGGACGGGCTACAACACAGCCACCCACGACACAGACGGCATTTTTGTCGGTGGGGGCGCGCGCGATTGGTCAGGGTTTGACAATGGCTTGCGGGATCTTCCTGACGAGTTTCAAGACGTCATCGCTCAAGGCATCAATCTCAATGATCCAAGCGTCTCGGACGCATTCGTTGAGACGTTAGGCGAAAGTCTTGTGAATTCTCCACTATCAGTCATTCAAACGGGTGATGTCGATCCAGACTGGTCTGTTGAGACCGACTTCGGGCGCTCATTCAATTTTGATGGTTTTGACCTCGGCCTCGTTGGGGTTGTTGGCTTTGACACGGGATGGACGACCGAAGAATCACAGCGATCAGTATTTCGCTTAACCTCCGACATTGCTCAATCGGACTTCCAGACACTGGAAACGACCTATGAGGCCACTTTGAACGCGCTGGGTTCAGCCGCGATCGGCTGGGGCACGAACGAGGTGCAAGCCACTTACTTCTATGTCCATACGACATCGAAAGAAGCGCAAATCGATACGGGTACAGACTTCGGTGCGGGTCGGATCGAAACAGAATCGTCCGGGTGGTTTGAGCGGGCGCTATACTTCACCCAACTTGCAGGCGAACACGAGTTTGGGGACTTGGATCTTAACTGGCGCGGATCTTACTCCTATTCCACGCGTGACGCCCCTTATGAGCGGTTTATCACGCGACAAGTCCTTCCAGATGGCACGCGGCAGTTTCGCTCAGATGGCGCGCGCAATGGAATTGAATTCTCAGAACTCGAAGATGAGAATTACTCTTTCGGTGTCGATGGCGCGTATATGTTCCGTTTGGGCGATACGCGAGAGCTCGTCGTCTCCGGCGGCACGGACTACTCAAAAACGGAACGGGATTCACGCCAAATCCGGACTCAGTTCCAAGGTGGTAACTCCTTGGATGCAGCGACCCGAGAGCTTCGGCCAGACTTCTTATTCTCGCCCGATAACATCGATCCGTCACGGTTCGTCGTCTCAATCCTGGGCGATCCTCTAGATTCGGACTTCTATACGGCCGAACTCGAAATCTCGTCTGCGTTTTTACAAGGGCAGGTGGATATCACCGACTTTATCAACGCGACTTTGGGCGTTCGGTTCGAAGACGCAGAACAGTCCATCGCGACCCAAGACCGCTTTGGCAATTCGGGCTTCAATACTGTCCTTGCGAATGATTACCTGCTTCCATCGCTGACCGTGACTTGGAACTTCGCAGATGATCTTCAATTGCGAGCTGGATACTCGGAAACGATTTCGCGCCCTCAGTTCCGCGAACTCGCGCCAGCGGTTTTCACCGATCCGTCTAATGATCGAAACTATCGGGGCAACCCTGGGCTCCAGGACACAGAGTTCAAGAATTATGATGCGCGTTTAGAGTATTATATGGGGCGCAACCAATTTGTGACCTTGGCGGGCTTCTACAAGCAAATCGAAAACCCGATTGAAGAATTCACATTCTTCGCCGCGGGCGCAAGTAATCTTGAAGCAGGGTTTATCAACGCGCCAGAGGCAGATCTTTATGGTGGTGAGGTCGAATTCCGCACGCGCTTTGAGATGCCTATCGATCAGGTTTGGTTCAATGATCGCGATTGGCTGTTCTCGGTGAACTACACCTACACGACGACAGAAATTACTGCATCTGAAAGTGATCTGGTGGCGCTCCCATTCTTCCCGTTCAATCCAACCCCCGCAAACCTGTTCGGGATCGATGGCGCGGAGCTTCAAGGAACACCAGAGAACATTCTGAACATGCAGTTTGGCTGGGAGTCGGACGTGGAACAGGCGACTCTTCTCCTGAATTGGGTCGATGAGCGTATCCTACAACGCGGCAACCAACAGGGTACATCTCCGGTGGCTGACGTGATCGAAGATCCGGGCATTCAACTCGACTTCGTGTATCGCCGCGATTTCACATTCGGTGACAAGAACTTCACGCTCGGTCTAAGCGCTCGGAACCTGTTGAACGAAGACAATCAAGAGTTCCAACGCAATGGGGGTAATGTCGGGCGCTCTGAATTCAACACCTACGAACGCGGCACAAGCTTGTCAGCGAGCCTGACAGCCAAGTTCTAGGGGCAAACACAGCGCTGTCACAAAAGCGCAAAAGTGAATGACTAAGGCGAACCCTTGCAAGCGGTGTTAACCGTGTTGTGAGGGTTCGTTTAATAGATTTAATCGTGACATTTCACGAGACTAGTGCCTAGGATCAGGCCGGGTGGATGGTGAGGAGTGAGACGAATGGCAAGCGCCGCAGACACGGCCCTTGAAAAACTGAGTATGATTGAACGTCCGGCGCGTTTGGTCATTGAGCTCGGTCTTGTCATATTTCTAGCGCTCTTGGCCGCGCGACTGGCCTGGACAGTGGTGGCACCTGTTGAATCCGTTGCAGATTACGCCAATCGCCCGCTGCCATCACCGATGCGCGGGACGAGCAGTTCGTTGACGATTGCAACGGATCGCTCGGTTCTCGTGCGCGATAATCCGTTCAGTCAGGGTGACAGTGAGCCAGTGATTGAGGACGCGCCTGAGACCAGCCTCAACCTCAAGCTGATCGGCTTGCGGATGTCGACGGACGGCACAGATGCCGGAAATGCGATTATCACGACGCCAAATGGCCAGGTCGAGAATTTCAGCGTGGGTGATGAGATTTTGGCGGGCGTCTCGCTTGAGCGCATTCTATCTGATCGCGTGATCCTCAACCGCGATGGCGCCAGCGAAACATTGATGCTGGGTGGTCGCCGCGCGGGGCTCTCCGTCATCACAGATGATTCGCGCACGATTGATGCGGATGCGTTAAATGTCGGAGAGAGTGAGCAGGGCCAAAACCTTAACGTTCAAAGCGCCGCGAACGTTGGGCGGCTGGCCGGTCCGGACGAGTTTTTTGGCGCCGTTTCCGCGTCTCCTGAAATGCGCGACGGAACACTTATCGGATATCGCCTCAGCCCCATAGGCACTGCAGATACAATGCGACGCGCTGGATTGCAGCCTGGAGATATTTTGCAAGCGATCGATGGCGTTCCCGTCTCGGATCTCAACGTTTCGGGTCTGTTGGACAGCATTTCTGAGATCGAAACTGCGGAACTTTTAGTAAATAGAGACGGATCGACGCAAACGGTTCGTTTAAGTTTTGGTGAGTAGGTACATGCCCATGAAAAAGCTAATTGCAGCATCGGCGCTCGCTCTGAGTGCTCAAAGTCTTGCTGTTGCGGAGATGAATTCTCCGCAGGCTGAGCGGCACGTGCTGAGCTTGAATGATGTGGAGATCACGGCGCTGATCGATGATGTGTCGATCATTACCGGTTACACCTTCGTTTTGCACCCGGATGTGAGACGCACCAAGGTGACGGTGATGTCGCAATCACCGATGACCACGAGTGAAGTGTTTGAGGTCTTTCTATCGACGCTGCGGGTTCATGGATTTGCAGCCGTTCCAGCGGGCCGGGATGTCTATCGCATCGTGCCAGAGCAAATGGCGGTCGGCGAAGCGGCGTCACGTGGATCCGGCGCGAACTCTTTCATCACGCAGGTGTTTAAGCTCGACAATTTTAGCGCCATTGAAGCGGCGCAAATGGTCAAGCCATTGGTCGACGCGCAGGGCCAGGTGGTGGCCAATGCGCGTTCGAATACGCTGGTTCTGGTCGACTATTCGTCCAACATGCCGCGTTTGCGCGAGATCGTCGCTGGGTTGGACAAAGATGATCGGACCAAGGTTGAGACGATTGAGCTTCGCAATGTGCCGGCGCGCGAGATCGAAGCTATTCTGACCGACCTCATGTCCGAGCGGGACGACCAAAACAACCGATTTGAGGTCTCTGCGTCGACGAGCTCTAACGCCATCGTCATTCGCGGAACGGATGCCAATGTGCAGCGCGCAATCCGCGTGGCACGCGAACTCGACAAAACCGACCCCGCTCGCGACTCTTTGCGGGTGATTGAGCTCAAAAATTCTGATGCGCAAGATATTGTCCCGATTTTGGAACGCTTGGCGCTTACAATGGCGGATCAAGCGGCGGTAGGCGACAGTCAGGCGGGATTGGCCACGATCGCGCATCACCAGCCGACCAACTCGCTCGTGATTAGTGCTTCACCAGACACGATCCTTGCCATGGAGCGCGTTGTAGAGGCGCTGGACAAACGCCGGGCCCAGGTTTTGGTGGAAGCGATTATCGTCGAAATGTCAGATGACACCGCGCGTGATCTCGGCGTCCAATTCCTTCTCTCGGGCACTGGCGACACGAGCGTGCCGTTCCTCAGCACCAATTTCTCGCGCTCAGCTCCAAACTTGCTGCAGCTCGCGGGCGCGATTGCGGATCCGTCCGTGTTTGGCGGCACCAACCCGTTCACAGAAGGGGCGGTCAGCTCGCTGCTTGAACTCGAAGGTGCATTTGGCGTCGGCGGACGAGATGGTGACACACTGTTTGGCGCCATTCTGACCGCGATCGAGACCGATACCGAATCCAAAGTCTTGTCCAAGCCGTTCAACATGACCCTGGACAATGGCACATCGGAACTCCTGGTCGGTCAGCAAATCCCGGTCACGACCGGCGAAACGCTGAGCTCCGACAATAGCAATCCATTCCGAACTGTGACGCGCCAAGATGTGGGTATCAAACTCAATGTCACACCGCGCATTTCCGCCGACGACACCATTCGTTTGGACATTTTCCAGGAAGTCTCCAGCATCTCCACGGCTTTGAGCACCGGCACCGACGATTTCGTCACCAATCTGCGCCAAATCACGACCAGCGTTCTTGCTGATGATGGCGAGATTATCGTCATTGGCGGCCTGATCGAGCAGGGCGACGAGACCGTCTCCTCGAAAGTCCCGGTCGCAGGTGACATTCCGGTCGTGGGCAATCTGTTTAAGTCCGAACGCACCGATTATGACCGCACCAATCTGATGGTTTTCATCCGCCCGACCATTGTGCGTGATCGTGAGGATGCGCGGGCGGTGACCTCCAGAAACTATCGATACATCCGCGCGGAAGAGATGCTGCGTGAGGATAATAAAGAAGGAATTTCCGAACTCGACGCCTTTATCGAGGACGTTCTCGACCTAGACGAAAAAGGCGCTTCGCTTCTTAGAGGGAAGACCGATTAAGGTTCGGCAGAAACCGCAAATTTGTGTAAGAGTAGCGTATGAGTGTCGCTAGCGCAGATTTATCCTACGCCTTCGCGCGAGACAAAGGCCTCGTCGTCTTGGACGGCGAGGTGGATCATGTCCGCTTGGGCGTGCGCAATGGCGCCGATCCGTTCTCTCTGATCGAAGCGCGGCGAGTTCTCCGTCGGCCGCTGCGCTTACAAGCTATGGCACCGCAAGAGTTTGAGCGTGCCCTCACCGAACATTATGCCCGAGAAGGTGTGAGCGGCGACGAAGCTGAAGCGGCACTCGACAGTCAAGGCGGCCTCGCAAGCCTGGTTGACGGCATTCCAGAGACGGCTGACCTGCTCGACGGCGAGGATGATGCGCCGGTTATCCGTTTGATCAATGGCCTCATCTACGAGGCGGTGAACCGCAAGGCCTCGGACGTCCATATTGAGCCTCACGAAGACACGCTCTCGGTTCGCTATCGGATTGATGGTGTCTTGCAAGAAGTGCTGACACCGTCACGGCGTCTTGCGGCGCCGCTGACCTCACGGATCAAGGTCATGGCGCGCCTCGACATCGCTGAGAAGCGCATCCCGCAAGATGGCCGGATTTCGCTGTCGATTGGCGGACGCAGCATTGATGTGCGGGTCTCGACGCTGCCCAGTCGTTATGGCGAGCGCGTCACCATGCGTCTCTTGGATACGCGCAATGCGCTGCTTGGGCTGGATGAGCTCGGCATGGATCAGACGACGCTCAACCGCTTCCGTGAGATCCTGGCGCAGCCGAATGGTATCACGCTGGTCACCGGACCGACGGGTTCCGGTAAGACAACCACGCTCTACTCCGCGCTGTCGGTGCTCAACAATGGTGAGCGCAATGTGATGACGCTCGAAGATCCGATTGAATACGGGCTCGACGGGATCAGTCAGACGCAAATGCACCACAAAGTGGGGCTGACCTTCGCGGCGACACTTCGCGCAATCCTCCGACATGACCCGGACGTCGTCATGGTCGGTGAGATCCGGGATCTAGAGACCGCTAAAGTCGCGTTCGAATTCGCGTCTACGGGTCGTCCCGTGCTCTCCACCGTTCACACCAATAGCGCGGCCGGTGCAATCCAGCGTCTTCGCGATATGGGGATTGAGCCGTACGTCTTGGCGGCGACACTCAAAGCCGTCATCGCGCAACGCCTTGTGCGGAAGCTTTGCGATCACTGCAAGAAACCGCATGCCTCAACGCCGGAAGAGCTTGAGATGTTCGGGCTCAACGCTGACGAGGCGCCCCAGCTCTGGCGTCCGGTCGGCTGTATGGCGTGCGGCAATAGCGGCTATAATGGGCGCTTGGGCGTTTATGAGCTGATTACGGTCGATAGCGCGCTTAGAGACCTCATCCGCGCAGACGGGTCTGAAGATGCCATCCAGGACATGGCCCTGACGCAGTTCGATACACTGTTCCGCAACGCCGCGCGCTATGTGCAAACCGGCCAAACCAGTGTCGAGGAAGTGCTTCGCGTCTGCCGACGTGAGGAGGAGCACTAAGGCATGGCGGTCTACGACTATGTCGCGATTGGCACGGATGGGAAGCGCGCGTCTGGCGTCATTACGGCGGATTCAGCCCGCTCTGCGCGCAAAGAACTCCGCCTACGCCAACTATCGCCGCTCGAAGTCAAAGAAGCCAAGCAAAAGTCCGCCAACAAAGCCGGGCGAGGGGGCTCATTGTCCGGCAATGACCTCGTTCTCACCACGCGCCAGCTGGCAATGCTAATTAAGTCCGGGGCGACCGTCGAAGAAGCCCTCGGAGCGATTGCCGGTGAGGCTGAAAAGCCAGCCGCACGACGCGTGCTTCTCGGTGTGAGAGGCCGCGTTCAGGAGGGTTACTCATTCTCTGAGTCGCTCTCACAAGCGTCGAAGGCGTTTCCGCCTTACTATCGCGCGGTGGTGTCTGCGGGCCAAAGCTCCGGTCGATTGGGCGATGTCATGGACCGGCTGGCGACCCACCTCGAAAAGTCACGCAAACTGAAGAATAAGCTTCTGTCGGCGCTCATCTATCCGGCCGTTCTAGCCTGCGTCGCGATGCTGGTCGTCGTTCTGCTCCTCATTTTTGTCGTTCCTGCCGTCATCGAGCAGTTCGAAACTCTGGGACAAGAGCTGCCGCCGCTCACAAATGCAGTAATCGGCATCTCAGAATTCATGCGCGGCTGGGGATTGCTCGTCATTCCCGCCATTGGCGTCGGGATTTGGTTCTTACGTGGCCTGTTCAAAACGCCCGCCATTAAGCTCGGCTGGGATCGAACGGTCTTACGTCTGCCGCTGCTCGGCAAAGTCATTCGCAGCGCCAATGCGGCACAGTTCGCCCGAACCTTTGCGACGCTCTCCGGCAGCGGCGCGACGGTTCCAGACGCGCTGATTGCGGCCAAAGGGTCTGTTGGCAATGAAGTGTTTCGACAAGCGGCGGTGAAAGTGCGCCGACAGGTGGAAGAGGGACAGACGCTCAACCGAGCCATGCGCTCGACAGAGGTGTTCCCGCCGATGTTGGTTCACATGGTTGCGAGCGGTGAGCGAGGCGGCGATTTGCCAGCCATGATGGGCCGCGCCGCTGACTATATGGAAGAAGAGTTGGACAGCAACGCGACCGTCGCGCTCGGCCTGTTAGAGCCGCTATTGATCGTGATGCTGGCAGGGATCGTTGCCCTAATCGTTTTGGCCATCATGCTGCCTATCCTGCAGCTTAATACGATGGCCATTGGTGCTTGAGGAGTTTGATTATGAAAGATCGACGTAAATTGCGCAAAGACCGTCAGCGCGGGTTCACGCTGACCGAGATAATGGTGGTGGTGTTCATCATCGGGCTGTTATCAACGGTCGTTCTGATCAATGTCACCGGCGCGATGAGCCAGGGTCGCACCACAAAAGCCGCAACCGACATCACGCGCCTCTCCGGCGCGCTTCAGTCTTATAGCGGAGACATGTTCTCCTTCCCGACCCAGCAGCAAGGTCTCGAAGCGTTGGTGGAAAAGCCTGACAATGCTCCTGACGGCAATCGCTACCGTCCGGGTGGCTACATTCAAAAGCTGCCAAACGACCCGTGGGGACGGCCATACATTTATGAAGTCCCAGGTGATGATGGTCGCCCGTACAATCTTTACTCGCTCGGTGCGGATGGCCGTGAGGGCGGTGAAGAAGACAATGCCGATATTAGTATCTGGGACATCTAAACGCGCCTAGGAAAGCGATCGAAGTGACCCGATCTCGCCGATATCAATCACAAGCCGGTATGACTTTGGTGGAAGTCATGACGGTCTTGTTCATCATCGGCTTAACGGCAGGTCTCGTCACGCTCACGCTGCCGCA
>CAYNUI010000008.1:0-14628 GCA_964400185.1 uncultured Hyphomonas sp. | reverse complement strand
CAAACGCTTGTGATCGAAGTGCGTCCGAGCACGAGCGAGCAAGTCCTCGCGCGGCTCGAGAGCTTAAAATACATTCCACAAAGCCTCACGGGCACGCTCAACCAGCCAAACCAAGACAGCGGGGATGACAGATGATCCCGCGCGTCAATCCTCAGTCAGGTTTTACGCTCGCAGAAACCCTCGTGGCGCTGTTTATTCTCGCCATGGTGTCTTCGGCGGGGGCGGCTCTGTTGATCAGCGCGACCTCCACCACGCAGCAAATCCGTGAGCAAGAAGCCGCAGCGCGTAAGCTTGATGTGGCACAAAGTCTTATTCGTCAGGATATCGGCGCGATGAGTACGCGCGGCGTTCGTCCTGCAGACGGATTTTCGCCGGCCGGAAATCTGTTTGGGGAAGCCTCCCGCGGCGACGCACCATTTTTGCGCTTTGTCCGCAGCGGTTGGCTCAATCCCGGCCTGATCGAACCTCGGAGCAACTATCAGGCCGTTGAATATTCGCTCAGAAATGGAAACTTGGTTCGAGAAGCGAGCCTTAGGCCTGATGCCACGAATGGCACGCCGGTCTCCTCCAGGATTTTGTTGGAAGGTGTAGAACGCGTTGAGCTCGGTTTTGTTAGGGGCGGGCAGCGCTCGGACTTTTGGCAAGGCGATGCCGGGCAATCGCTCAGCGTTTTGCCGGATATGATTGAACTGCTCATTATATTCCAAGATGAGACGCGATTGACCATCGCGGCTCTTTCAGGAGGCCGCTCATGAGCAAGAAATGGAGCGCTCAACGCGGCGCGGCTCTGCTCACGGTGATGATGATTGTCGCGGCCATGTCGGTAGCCGCCATCGCGGTTACGCAATCTGTAACGCAAGCGACGGTTCGGTCTCGCGCCCTCGATGCGCAAGCACAGCTCGCTTTGTATGCTGCGGCTTCAGAAGAAGTTGCGAAAGCCCGCATGGCAGAGGTCCTGAGGCCCTTAGAGAACAAGCTTCATTCGGATCTGCCAGGTCTCGGAGAGCCACAGCTTATTCCGCTCGAACAAGGGGCGCTGACGGTCACCGCGCGCGACGCCACCAACTGTTTCGACGTCAATCGTCTCACTACCGGGGCGGAAGGCGGTGCGTTGGTGGCCGATCCCGATATGCAAACCGCTTATCAAGCCTTGCTCACCGAAGTGATTGAAGACGGATATGCGTCGGACATGGTGGCGCTCGCTTCCTCGCTCACCGATTGGATGGATGACAATACTGTCCCCGGAAGCGGCGGCGCTGAAGACGGCTACTATTTGTCTGAAGTCCCGTCCTATCGAACGTCTGGCCAGAAGCTCGGCTCTATTTCCGAATTGCGGAGCATCAAAGGCTACACGTCGGAGGTCTATGCGCTCGTCCGGCCGGTGCTGTGCGCCTTGCCGGGGGACCGCGCGGCCAGCCCAGGTGTGCTGAACATCAACACGCTTGAAGAGCATCATGCGCCCCTGCTTCAACAAGCCTTTGGAGGAATATTACCGATTGATGATGCGCGTGAATTGATTTCGCTTCGTCCGACCGGCGGCTGGGCGGATACAGAAACCATGTTGCAAGATCCGATCCTCAATCGTTTGAATTTACAAGACATTCGCCGCGATCAATTGGGTGTTGTCACAACCTTAGTAGAAGTTTCAGCAAATGTGTCTTATCGCGGACATGACATGACCATGCGCTATCTCTTTGAAGTCCAGCCTGGACGTCCGATTAAGACCATTCGCCGGGAGCGAATAGGCTGATGTCGCGCGTCTACGCTCTTCTGCAACCCGATGGCTCGCTCTTAGTCGCGCGCGCCAAAGGCGCTGGCTGGGCGGTTGGCCGAGAGCTTAAAGGGGTAGAGACGCGCGGGCGAAACCTGACCGTATTCTTGAACGGCTTGGATGTTTTGGGTCTCTCAACGCCCATTCCGGCGCGGAATGAGAGTGAGGCACGCAAGGCGGCCCCGTTCGCAGTCGAAGACGAGATCGCGCAAAGTGTCGATGACAGTCATGTGGCGCTCTCTGAGCTAGATAAATCGAGCGATGACAGTCTGCGCCACATCAATGTCGTTTCAAACGACACACTGACCGAAACAATCAAAGCGCTGTCGGAACGCGATCTCGACGAGGCAGAGATTGTGGCGGCGCATAGTTTGCTGCCCCAGGGCAATCTCCTTTATGAAGCGCCTGGGCTGGTGCTCGGTCGTCTCGGGGATCGTAGTTTTGCGATCGATGCCTCGCTTGGTCGCGATGTTTTGATTTCTTTGTGCGATAGCCACTCCGAGATTTCGATTTACGGAAATCAAGTCGCACAAGCGCTCGATCGTCCGGCGACAGACGCAGGGGCGGGGTCGCTCGAAGCCTTGGTGACGCAGCTTGCGACCTGGGCCGAGCAAGGGCGCGGTATTCGGCTGCGCCAAGGGGCGTTTGAAGCGCGGCGGCCGATCGATTTGGATGGCATTGGCCGCTGGAAACTCGCAGGCGGGCTCGCCGCAGTCGCCGCGGTGGGGTGGTTCACCTCGGTCATCCTTGAGACGAATGCGATGAATGCGCGGGCCCAACAGCTCGATGATCTCGCAGTTGAGTTCGCTAAAGTAGGGTGGCCCGAAGCGAATGGCGATGTGCGCGTCGCGCTGGCGGCGGCTGGCGCTGGAAACAGCGAGGGCGGACAGGCCTTCCCATCGCTGCTCGACGCAAGCGCTGTGATCTATGACGCCATTGCGCAAGTTGAAGGCAGCGAGCTTAGAACGCTCCGCTATGATCGCTCACGCCAGCAAATCACGGCCACAGTCGCGTTCCAAAGTTTCGCAGATGTCGACCGTCTGACAGCAATCCTGAATACGTCTGGGCTCGCGGCGCGATCCGGCGACTCGCGCCAGAGCGGAACGCGCGTGATTGGCGACCTCACCCTGGAGAGTGCGACATGAGCGAGTGGTGGAGCAATATGGCCCCGCGCGAACGCGTTCTGATCGGGATTGCAGGAGCGCTGACCGTTATCATCGTGCTTTGGCAGTTTATCCTGATGCCGTCTTTGTCTGCGCGTGCTGAAGCCAGCGCTCGGCTCGCGGACGCGGATCGGACCCTCTCACGCATTCAGGAGAGCTATATCCTCAAACGCGCTCAAGGCGCAGCCGCGCCGACCAATGCCCGCCCAAGCTCGCGCAATATTGACGAGTTTAAAGCCTCCGTGACGGGCGCAGCGGGTGATATTGGTCTCGCGATTGCGCGTCTGCAGGGCAATGATGAAAGCTCGGTGCGTTTGATCTTTGAAGACGCTGATCCACGCTTGGTCTTTGTCTGGCTGGAAGACGTCCAAGCCCGCTTCTCGGGCCGCGTCACGCGGTTTAATATGGAGCAAGCCGGGAATGGCTTGGTTCGCGTAAATATCGACTTGGTGCCAGGAGGATTGTGATGCGCACGCTGTTTTTCTTGATCCTCTTTGTCTTGGTCCTGATCGGCGGATTGGTGGCCTATACGCCGCTCGGTTTTGTGCTTGGACAATCTGGCGTGGGTGCACTCGGTGTAGGCTGGGCCAAAACCGACGGCACGCTTTTGGAAGGCCGCGTCAGCGGGCTCTATGCAGGCACCCAACCGATTGGGGATGTCAGTCTCAAACTGCGCCCGTTCTCGCTTTTGTCTCTGCAACCTTCCTATGACGTGCAATGGGGCGGAGCAGGCGGCCAAGGCACCGCTGTGCTGACGCTCTCTCGTTCGGCTTTGGTGGCGAACGATCTGCGCATGCGCCAGGAAATTGGAGCGCTCGAAGGCCTCGAGCCCGCCGTCCGGGCTATGGGCGGCACGCTTGATGTTAATGACGGCGCATTTCGGATTACTCAGACCGGTTGTGAAACAGCGTCAGGAACGGTTTCGACCAATACGCTCTCTACGCTCGCGGCTCAGTATGGGCGCCAGTTTGGAGAAATCTCTGGCCCCGTAGATTGCGAGAATGGCGAGTTTCTTGTCGCGCTTCAGGGACAGTCTAATGTCGGAGATCGCGTGGAGATCGATGCCCGTGCGGGACTGACGGGGAGCGGATCTTTTGCGACGCGCGTGCAAACCCGCGATACACAAATCATTATCGCGCTGACGCAAATCGGATTTGTCCGAGAGAATGGTCAATTCGTTTACCGGCAATCGCGTGCAGGAGGATTATCGCAATGATCAGAATGCTTATCGGTCTCTGCAGTGTCGCCCTCGCGACGGCAGCCTGTCAGTCTTCTGGCGGGGAGCCAGTCGACGAGCGCGAGCGCATGATGTCGCTCCGTCCGGCGATTGATAGCATCCCACAGTCGGGACTCGGCCCCCAAGAACTCCTTGCCGGTGAGTGCGGATTGTTCCTATGGAGCAAAACGGATGTCTCGAAGTTTATCTTCTTCTCAAAAGCGCTCTCTGGAACAGCGCGTTTCGCGCAAGGCGAAGTTCCGATCAGCCTTACTCAAGTGACTGCAGGCGGAAATATATTCGGCCAGTTCAACACAATCATGGCCTATGAATCTGAAGACCGGCGGCAATTCGGGCTAACGTTGGTTCCTGGCGAAGAGCTTGAGGGCGGCCAACGCATAGAGAGTGGCTTGCTGACGCTCACTGATCGAGAAGGCTGGCAAACCAAGTTGCCCATTCTAGGCGTGCGAGCCTGCCAGCCGGAATGACCGCGCCTCTCTTCTCGAAAATCATACGTCATGACAGAGCCGGTGAAGTGCGCGCGGTCTTACTCGATATGGATGAGCGTCCGTGCCGTATCTTTCTCCAAAGATGGAATGGTGCTTGTGACCACGCGCGACTCGCAACCGTTCATTCGGCACTCATCAGATCGTTTTCAGACTCCATCGCCGGGGCTTTTTTGGAGCTCGAGTCCGGCGAAGAGGCGTTCCTTCGTCTCAATTCGAGAGATGGATACACCGAAGGGCAGGGGCTGACGGTCAAAGTCCAGAGTGAAGCGCGCGCGGAGAAACTGGCGCGCGTGACTCTGACCGATGCCGCGCCAAATGCCGCCTACGGTTTCGACGAATGGATCCAGCACATCCCCGGCGGGGCCGCCCTGGACGTAGAGATCGATCCAGATGGCGTCGCTGCCGCATTCGATGAGGCGCTTTCACCGACCATAACGCTGCCTTCCGGTGGCCAACTCCACATTGATCGGACACGCGCGCTGACAGCGTTTGATGTCGATACGTCAGGTCGCGTCGGGAAAGGTAGCGCCGGCGCGCGGGCCTTATCGGTCAACCGCGAAGCGGCGCGTGAACTGGTGCGCCAGATGGCGCTGCGCGGTCTAGGCGGGCTCGCCGTGATGGATTGTATCGAACCTTTGAACAAACATGCGAGCGAACAGCTCAAGGGCACCACTTTAGGAGCATTTGATGCTTACGGGTTTGTCGGCGCGAAGGCGTTGGCGCCTTCTACCCTCGGTTTGCTGGAGATTTCTCTCCCTTGGACGCTCTGTCCGCTCGAAGACCACCTCAATACGAATCCTGAAGAAACTGAACTGGTCGACTTTCTAAGCGCCGCTGCACGAGAAGCCACGGCCAATCCAACAGCATTTCTTGAGGTCCAACTTTCCAAGTCCCTCTGGCAGGCCTATCTCGACCGGCGCGCGGACGCAGATGCCGCGTTGCTATCGGCCGCAAGCGGGCGCATCACCATCGATAAAAGCGAGACGTCAGAGAGTAAGGTCCAAAAACGATGAGCCAGAAAAAGTGCCCAGTTTGCGAAACGCGCCTAGTGGATCCGAAATTCAAACCGTTTTGCTCGAAGCGTTGCGCGGACGTTGATCTCTCACGCTGGCTGAAAGGCGGCTATGCGATCCCAGGCAGACCGGCTGAGCAGGCCGATGAAGTTCCAAGCGGACCGGATCCATCGGACGCTTAATTTCAGGTCGCGTCTCTGCTCTTCGAAGAGGCATCGCAAAGCTCTCGAAATCAGGGTCTGCAAAATTTCTTAGACCGTGTCACAATCGGGGCTTGCTCTGTCTGGGGGACTCAATTAGGGAGCCAAAAAGGGAGCTCCCCACATGAATATCCGACAAGCGATCACCTTTGACGACGTGCTTCTCCAGCCCGGCGCGAGTGAGGTCACACCTTCCGAAGTTGACGTTGCCACGCAGCTGACCAAGTCGATTGGGCTGAACATCCCGTTGATTTCGGCAGCGATGGATACCGTCACCGAGGCACGGCTCGCCATCGCCATGGCTCAAGCGGGCGGCATCGGGGTCATTCACCGAAACTTCTCAGTGGAAGAGCAAGCGGCGCAAGTTACCCAAGTGAAGAAGTTCGAGAGCGGGGTCGTCATGAACCCGGTCACGATCGAACCCTCCGCCACGCTCGCCGAACTGAAAGCGATAAAAGAACAAACTGGCTTCTCCGGTATTCCAGTGGTTGAGAACGGTAAGCTCGTCGGGATCATCACCAATCGTGACATGCGCTTTGCACCAGACCTGAATCAGCAGGTTGGCAGCCTCATGACCAAAGATGTGGTCACGGTCACGATGGACGTGCCAATCGAAGACGCGCGCACGCTTCTGCACAAACACCGTATTGAGCGGCTGGTCATCGTCGACGAGGCTGGAAACTGTATCGGCCTCCTTACTGTCAAAGACATGGACAAGGCCGCTGTGAACCCAAATGCGGCCAAAGATGATGGCGGGCGTCTCCGTGTGGCTGCGGCTTCAACTGTGGGAGACGCGGGTTATGAACGGACTGCGGCTTTGATTGATGCGGGCGCGGATGCGGTCATCATTGATACCGCACACGGCCACTCAAAAGCAGTCGGCGAAGCGGTCACGCGCGCAAAGAAGATCTCAAACGCCGTCCAAATCATTGCTGGCAACGTTGCGACCGGCGACGCGACCAAAGCGTTGATCGATGCGGGCGCCGATGCGGTTAAAGTCGGGATCGGGCCTGGTTCGATCTGTACCACCCGGATCGTCGCAGGTGTGGGCGTGCCCCAACTCACCGCGATTGAGGCGTGCGCCAATGCGGCGCAGGCGACTGGCACGCCGGTGATTGCGGACGGCGGGATCAAATTCTCTGGCGATTTCGCCAAAGCGTTGGCAGCCGGCGCATCGACGGCGATGATGGGGTCTATGTTTGCCGGAACCGAAGAAGCGCCCGGCGAGGTCTTCCTCTATCAAGGCCGGTCCTACAAAGCGTATCGCGGCATGGGCAGTCTCGGCGCGATGGCGCGCGGGTCAGCCGATCGCTATTTTCAGAAAGACGCTGCCAGCGACAAGCTCGTTCCTGAAGGCATCGAAGGTCAGGTCCCGTACAAAGGCCCAATCGCCCCAATTGTGCACCAAATGGTCGGCGGATTGCGGGCTGCGATGGGTTATGTTGGCGCTCCGACGATTGAAGAACTGCACAAACGCGCTGAATTCGTTCAGATCACCGGGGCAGGGCTGCAAGAAAGCCATGTCCATGATGTCCAAATGACGCGCGAGGCGCCGAACTATTCTCTTTCAAGAGGCTAGGGGCTGCGCGGCTCCCGCCACATCGGCTCCATAACCGGTGTGCCATCGCCGCCAATTTCAAAGACGCCCATTCGCTCAAATCCATGCGCGGCGTAAAAACCGCTATTGGTCGGGTTGGAGTTCTCCAAATAGACCGGAACACCTGCCGCATCACAGGCCGACAAAACCGGGTTTAGGAGACCTTTGCCGACCCCCTTGCCCCGTGCATTTGCTGTCGTTCCAATCGTGAAGAGATACATATGGGGCTCTTTTGGATGCCATTTTTGCATCAATTCTGAGAGCGCCATGCCTTTTTGAATCGCGCTGGGTGTGCCGTGGAAAAGTTGTCCGAGCGCGAATTTCATCATGCCCCATTGGCTCGGCGCGGACTCAACACCGGGCGGCATCCACATCGTCGCCCCGCCATCTGGATGAAGATGACTCAAACCGTCCGGGAGATACATTTCGCGCGCCATCACGCGGAACATGGACCGGATCGATGTGGCTTTGCCAAACACCCATTGATTGACGGGGTCTTCAGCGAAGGCTTCGCCGGTAATATCGGCGACGGTCTTCCATTCTTCAAGTGTGGCTTGCCTGAGCGGACTATTCGATAGATCGATATGCATGCTCTGAATGTCGTCACAAAGCACCCTCAACGCAAGCATGAAGCAGCCGCGGTTTCAACGAAGATAAATGAATGTGTTCTCGACCCCTCATTTCGCGCTGCAAAAAACGCATTCGTGCCGTCAAAGAAGGTTGCAAGCCCAAACGCCTTTATATATATCCCGCTTTCCAACAGAGCGCTCCCTTCGTCTATCGGTTAGGACGCCAGGTTTTCAACCTGGAAAGAGGGGTTCGATTCCCCTAGGGAGTGCCACTGAAACCACGATCCCCCAAAATTATGCTGGTTCACTGATCAAAGCTGCGTGACAGCTTTGTTTCGTATGGTTAACGTCTGAAGCAGATTGGGGGCTGGGCCCATGAAAACGACGGCTGAACAGGTTTCGAGTGTGAGTGAAGAATCGGGGGTGCGCCTGATTGGGCGAGTCAAATGGTTTGATTCGGTCAAGGGTTACGGCTTTGTCGTGCCGGAATCGGTTGAGGGCATCGTTCTCAATCAAGACGTCATGATGCATGTCTCCTGTTTGCGCGCTTATGGCGAAAACACCGCTGACGAAGGCGCGCGGATTGTCTGTGACATCGTCGAGCGCGAACGCGGTTGGCAAGTACTCAACATTATCGAAATGGACCGCCCAAAGACCTCAGTCATGCGAGATCGCGGTGAAGCGCTGGTCTATGAGCGTGTCATCGTGAAATGGTTCAATGGCGCGCAGGGCTTTGGCTTCGTCAATCGCCCTGGAGATGCGGCAGATATCTTCATCCACATCTCAACCATGCGCAAAGCCGGCTTTGACTCGCTCGAGACAGGCATGGAGATCGATGTCGTGACTGGCAGCGGTCAAAAGGGCGAAAACGTCATTATGATCAAAAAATAGTGTCGCGATGATGCTGTTGCTTGCCCGCTCAGACGAGCCCGGCTAGACCAAACCTCATGAAAAGTCTTCGTATCTGCGCTTTCGCGCTCAGCGCCGCTGCTATTGCAGCTTCAGCCCATGCTGACCCGATGGAGGTCACACCGCTCTCGATCATGAGCGGAGAGACCGTCCACGCCTTCTCTGTCGAAGTGGCGAATGATAGCGATGAGATTAGTTTTGGCTTGATGGAACGCGAGAGCATGGATGCCGATAAGGGCATGCTGTTCGACTTCAATCCGCCGCGCGAACCGGCCATGTATATGAAGAACACGCTGATCCCGCTGGATATGCTGTTCATTGCCGAAGACGGAACGATCGAAATGATCGCGCGCAATACGGTCCCAGGTTCGTTGCGGACCATCTCGCCGGGTGTCCCGGTTCGCGCTGTCCTTGAATTGAATGGCGGTCAGGCCGCAGATCTTGGCATCCAGCCTGGCGATGAGGTCCAGCATCCGATTTTCGGAAACACTGAAGAAGAGTAAGTCCATTGCGTGAGGCGGATTTACCCGCGCATCTGATTATTCCGGATGGATTTTCGCTGGCGCAATCGCGCGGCAAATTTTCCAATCACAATGGCCCCATCTATCTCGCAAATGCGCCTGGCGACTTGCGCAGCGGGATGTATGTGCTCGACCGGCACTGCAACAGTATGGGCTTCCTCCATGGCGGCATGGCGAGCGCGTTTTCCGACAGGGCTTTGGCAGTCGCGGTCTATGACGCGACCAAGCGGATGTCGGTGACTTTGAAATTGACCATGCACTTCTATGAAACCGTGCGTCTGGAAAACTGGTTAGAGGCGCATCCACGCGTGCTCAGCTATGATGGCGATTTGGTCCAAGTGACGGCAGATCTGCTCATTCGCGGCGAGAAACTTGCAGCCCGCGCAGATGCGACATTCAGGACACTGCGAAGACCGCAAAAACAGGGTTGAAACCCAGAAAACCGACAGTATACCGGGAGGCCGGAGCGTGGCGCAGCCTGGTAGCGCATCTGGTTTGGGACCAGAGGGTCGTAGGTTCGAATCCTATCGCTCCGACCAGTTTCTCTCTCTAGGAGACGGTCAGCATGGATGCTCGTATCTACAAGCCCGCTAAAACAGCAATGCAATCCGGTCGCGGAAAGACCAAAGATTGGGTGCTGGAATTCGTCTCCGGAGCCAAACGTGCTAGCGACCCTGTCATGGGGTGGACCAGCATTGACGACACGACCGGCCAAGTTCGCCTTCATTTTGATAGCCGCGAACAGGCCATTGCTTACGCCAAACGCGAAGGCTTAACTTTCACCGTTGAAGAAGCGCGCAAAACCAAGCGTCTCGTGAAGTCCTATTCTGAGAATTTCTCAGCCGACCGAAAGCAGCCCTGGACGCACTAAACGAAAACCGGACCGCCTGAGAAGTTGGACAGGTTCGGCAGCGCCGCTGCGATCTCGCTATCATTCAAGCCAAACCAGCGCCCAAGTGGTTCGGCAAACTGCTCGACCGATGTCGTTGGAATAAGCCGTCCGCTTCCCGCATCCTGATCATGGCCTAAGACCGGCGGCGGAATATCACCATAGATCCGCGTGCCTTGGACAGCATCCCCAATAACGAAATGATGGTTGCCCCAGCCATGATCGGTGCCATCGCCATTAATCGCGAGCGTTCGACCAAAATCAGAGGCGGTGAACAAGGTCACATCACTGCCAAGCCCAATTTCTTGCATGGCTTGATAGAAGGCGAGCACTCCGGTATCAATCTCGCTTTGCAGGCCCGGCAAATCTGTCGCCTGATTAGAGTGCGTATCAAAGCCACCAATCGCGACAAAGAAGACTTGCCGATTGACGAGCAAGGCATCCCGAATGGCGATCGTGTTGGCAACCGCTTGTAATTGTTGACCTAAAAAGCTCGTTGGGAACGCCGTTACGAAGGGCTGGATCGAGGCAAAGGCCTGATTGAATGTTTCATTGGTCGTCAGCGCCGTGCGCATCGCTGTGGCAATATCCCGGTCAATCAAGTTGGAGCTGTTAAAGTCCATGGCTTCAAAATGATCGCGCAATTTCGAGTAAACAGAGTTTGGATCAGAGGCATCGCCAGACGCGAAGAAATTGAGCGCATCAATTTCCGGCGCGCCGTTCAAACCGATTTGATAGGGCAGGGCCTGCGCGCCGGTTAGAAAGAGCTCGTTTCCAAGACTGGTAATCGTCGAGAAATCGCTCGAACCCGCATTTGCGCCGGACGCCAAAGCCGCGTCAGCAAACCGTCCACCCCAACCAAATTGTGCGCCTTCCGGTTCGCTCGACATCCACGTCGACTGTTGGTCATTGTGAGAGAATAGGCGTTTGGGTTGTGGGGCACTGTCATTCTCGAATTGGGTCTTTGTGATCGGTTGAATAAGCGGCCCGACATTGCCGACAATGGCCGCATTGCCGCTATCAAATAAGCCTTTGATTCCACTGAGTTCTTCCGGCAGTGCAAATTGGCGCGTCCCGAAGTCGGCGGCATTAATCGGATTGAGGGGCAGCAAGCGGTCCCGGGCCCGCGTCGAGCCACCGGTCATATTGTCATACTGGCCAAGGAGGGAGGCACGAATGGCCGCGTACTGATCATAGGAAGTTTGATCATACGGCAAGACCGTATCGTGGCCGTCAATTCCGCCGAGGAAAAAGAGGCAAACGATGGCTTTATAGCCAGACGTCTCAGCGGCGCTGGCTTGGAAGGCGGCGAGTGAGCTGCCCAATCCGGCAAATGTCGCGGCGCTGAGGGCGCTGGCACCAGTCAGGAATGTTCTGCGTGTCGGTTTCATTTCACGTCCTCCTAGCGCTGCACTGTGTAGTCGGGCGATGTCATCATCATCAGGACGCCAAGCCCGACCCGTAAAAACGGACCATTGTAATTCGGGTCACTCAGGTTCTCGAGCGGGATGTCCTCTAAGAAGGTGACAATCGTGGCTTTGGTCTCCGCTGACGTGGACCCATAAGCGAGCAAGAGGTCGAGATGATCGACCAAGGCGACCGGATCATCGGCCAGCGCCAATTCCTCTGTATAATCTGGAATGAAACTGGTTGCTTCCGGTTGCCCGACATTGTTCGCAGCAAAGGCGAACACGAAATAGGTCATGAAGTTCGCATAGTTCGAAATCGAGTTTGCGTTGACCAGTTGGAGCTCTGGCATGGTGAGGCCGGCCGCGCCCGTCTCCGTCCCTGGCGCGATGTAGCCTGGGCGATAGAAGTTGAACACTGAAGGCGATTTATAGGGCGCTTGTGAAAGCCCTCCGCCAAAACTGGTATTCCACAGCGGGAAGGTAAATTCCGGTGTCACGGTTCCGGCATCAAAGGCGCGGGCCCACTGGATGAATCGGAGGACGGGCTCGCGAATTTTCCCGAAATTGGCATCCGTCCGGTTGGCCGGGTCACGGGCATCAGGGTCAAACAAGATCGCTGAGATTGTGGCGGACAGGTCTCCGCGCCGACCATCGCCAACGACAGTCCCGTTCGGCAGCGTGTATTGTCCAGCAGCAAAGGCCGCAGAAACCCGGCCGACATAATCGGGTTCGGGATCACTGGTCACAAACCTCTGGATCAATTGCCGTGAAACAAACGGGGCCGTATTGGGATGGTTCACCAAAGCGTCCAGCGCCAAATCGATGCTCTCCGTCGGTCCGGTCCCGGCGGGGATCGTGGTTCCGAGAAAGCTTTTCTCGAGATCTGAATGAAATGCCGGGTAGGCCACCATGGGCGAATGTAGAGCGTCGGCGGGCAGCGTTCTGAAGTCGAAAAAGAACTCTCCACCGGTCAGGCTGAGCCCGGTAAACACTTTGGCGAGGCCCGTGACATCAGCATTGGTATAGATTTCCACTGGCGAGCCGTTGACCAGCACTTCTTCGCCGTCTTGCTGCAGTTCAACTAGGCCAATCGAGAAGAGCTGCATCACTTCGCGAGCATAGTTTTCATCCGGCATACGCCCGATCGAGGCATCGCCTTTGGTGTTCTGCAAATAGGTGAGATACTCCCCCATAGCGGGCGAATAGGTCACTTCTTCTAGCAGGTCGCGATAGTTGCCGAATGCGTTGCGAACCAGGATGTCTTGATAGTGCGCGACCGTGTTCGGCACTTCGAACAGGAAATTGCCTTCCGCATGCGAGATCACCAATATCTGTGACAGCGCGAAGGCCATGCGCTGGCGCAATTGGTCATCGCCTTCAATTGCGTTGATCCAAAAGGAGAAAGTCGGTGTTTGACGCTTCTCGAACGTCAATTGTCCGTCGGTATCACGTGCACCGGGCTCGCTAATTTCAGCCAGGACGTAGGCCAAATTCAGGCTGGCTGGCTTACTGAATTCACTAAGGATCCAGTCAGACGGCAGGGTTCCGGTGAGTTGATTGATCTCCGCCAATGTCGGTCCGAATGTCGCTTGGTTGAGAAACTCAGCCGTCGAGGCCTGGGTCGAGAAAGCCGTGCTCGAAGAGGTGGGTGGCGGCGGCGGCGGAGGCGGTGGGGGCGGCGAGGTTCCAACAGCGCCAGGAACAGAGCCACCGCCCCCTCCGCCACCGCCACATGCCGCAAGAGCCAAAACCAGCCCCAGCGCAGCGCTCTGCGTGAGACTTTTGATCCGAGATGTCTGCATAACGTCCTCCCGATATCCCCGAGTGTCGGGCGATTTGATGAACAAAACGATTCTAAAACCGGCCCGATTGTCTGTGCGATAGTCCCTCTTGTAACGATGGAGCGTCGTGAATCCGTCGCTTCTCAGGTCTTAGATGCGCGCGCGATGGGGATTGGATGCAGCCGCGACCCAAATTCTCGGGTTTTAATCTCACCGCTTTGGCATTAAGGCAGGCGCTCTAACGGCCCCTTAGCTCAGTTGGATAGAGCACCCGACTTCTAATCGGACGGTCGCAGGTTCGAATCCTGCAGGGGTCGCCAGCCACTCGTTTGATTACAAGAGGTTAGGCGGTGCGTTTCAAATCCTGCTAGAAAATATGTCGTCAGGAAGAACGCATTAAGCGAGAAACGCTGGTGCAAGGTCGTCAGATTGTCGATCAATTGCAGACGAAAACCAAGCGAGGTTTTACCTTGCAAGGGACACCGGATTTTTACTCACCTTCCAAAGGTTCGCATTTGACTCCAGACACGTGCGAGAAGGTCGGTTTCCACCTCCCGGCTTCAATTCGGAGCGTGTTCGAAGACCAGTATGAATGTCGGCAAGGTTTGCCATCATCCGAGGTTCGCGTGCTGGTTCCTTCGCCATAAATAATGGCGACGGTATCCGACTGGAGTACGATGTCTTGAACATGATAGACGAAGTCGTCATTGTCGGCGCCTGACCAAGGATTGTTTCGCACCCAATCCACTTCTTGCTCGTAATTCGAGCGACTTCCATCATCAGTGATGAAAACAAAATCTTTGCTCAAGAACGCAGCAAGACCGTCGGCGTCTTGATTCTTGTAATAGCTCGGCCACTCTTTGATTTTAATTTCAGTTAAGGCTGCGAACGTATCTTCATCGAAAGGTGCGGCTGCGGCGCTATGCATGCCAGCGCTGCACAGAAATAGAACCGGAAGAAAGAGCGAGAAGCGTGTCATAGGAACCCCATATTAGCGGATTGTTACACGCGTAACGCATGCGAGGGGTTTAGCAAGCTTTGGTTTTGGTCGAAACGTGAGCGATAGCATACGCTTGAACGT
>CAYNUI010000007.1:0-27212 GCA_964400185.1 uncultured Hyphomonas sp. | reverse complement strand
GCGGACAGGGCCATGGTCATCCAATTGATCACTGGCTTGATGCTGGCGGCGGCCGCGAAGCGATCCGTTTTGCCGACAATCCATGCGGTGAGGATGCCGCCGCCGGAGCCGCCGGTGACGAACAGGCGATCTGCGCTGACATATTGGCGCGCGACCAGCTCATCGACGACGCTCATAAGGTCTTCATAGTCATAGCCAGGATAGGCAAGATCAATCGCCATCGCGAAGTCAGCGCCATAGCCGGTGGAGCCCCGAGGGTTCACATAGACCGTGACATATCCTTCAGCGGCATAGCGCTGGATTTCACTGGCGAAATTGGGGCCATACATGGCGAATGGGCCGCCATGGATTTCTAAGATCATCGGCGCGCTGCCATCGGCTTCAAAGCCGTGTGGAAGCGCCACCCAGGCTTCGATTTCTAAACCATCATGGCGCGATGGCACTTTGATCTCTTCGATCGCGGCCATGTCGAGATGATCCAGCACATCAGAATTGAGATCCGTTAGAACGCGATCACGGACATTGCGGCCAGTAACGGCGATCTCCGCGGGTCGGTCAGGCGAGCCCGCCGTGTAAGCGATTACAGGGCGGCGCGTGTCTGAGACCGAGAAAGAGCCGCTAATGTAAGGCCGACCAATCGAGGTGCCGCCGACATTGGTAACGAGCGTTTCTACCTCGCCGCTCATCGACACGGAGACCACATCGATCACTCCAGCGTTTTCGACCTGCGCGATCAAGCTGCGCCCGTTTGGATGCCAAGTGACCGTATCAAACGAGCGATCGAAGTCAGCGGCAAGCTCCGTTGGATTGCTGCCGTCTGCGCCCATTACGTAAAGGTCGATCTGCTGATAGGATTTCACCAAATCATCATAACCGAGATAGGCGATCTGCGAGCCATCCGGGGACGCCACCGGCGCGACATCTGGGCCGTCACGTGTGGTGAGAACGCTGCGCGAGAGATCGCTCAGGCTGACCGCATAGATCTCGCTTTCAATCGGATCGAGCTCGGCATCTTCAACATCATTACCGACAACGAGCAGTGTCTCATTGCCGAGCCACGCTGGGCTGCCAAAGTCAGCCTCGCCTGATGTAATCTGTCGCGGCGTGCCACCATCGACAGGCAGTGTGTAAACATGCGTCGCGCCCTCTTTGAGATAGCCTGCAGCATCAAAGCGGAAGGTCAGATCGTCGAACACGCGCACTGGCGCTGACCATTCCGCGCCCTCGGGTTGCGCAGGCGGTGTTGCAAAGCTTGGCGCCTTTCCAGGCGTGAACATCGTAAACGCAATCGAGCTGCCATCTGGCGACCAGGTCGCATTGCCCGGGCCGTACTCAAACTGGCCGAGCGATACCGAACGGTCAGAGTCGAAATAATAAAGCCGCAGGTCCGGCTTGCCATTGGTCGCGGTCGTATAGATCAGCTTGCTGCCATCTGGTGACCAGCGAGGCGATGCTGCCGAAGCACCGCCAGAAATGAGCGGGCGATGGTCGCCGGAGCTGACGTCGATGGTCCAAAGGTCGCCGCGGTCCTGATCCTTAAGTTTGTCCATGGATCGGCGGACATAGACAATGGTTCTGCCGTCCGGAGAGACTTGAGGGTCCGATGCGTATTCGATGTCAAAGACCCGTTCTGCCGTAAATTTACGGCTCGTGTCTTCACCGTGATCGTCCGCCAATGCTGGCCCGGCGATCAACCCGCCAAGCGCAAGGGCTCCCATGATTTTGTGTAACTGCACCGCTACCACCTCCGAATTGTTTTGATTACGCTCAGAGGTAGATCGTTTGTTTGGGTCGAGCAATGCCTTTCCCTTGCCACAAGTTGCTATTACGTTTGTCCCATGAGTCTCTACTCGCATCCGGGTGCGGGATGGTCTGTGCGCCATTGGCGGCGCGAAGATTATCCGCAAATTGAGGTGATCTTTCGCGATTGCCTGAAAGCGTTTCCGTGGCGCCGCGCGGAGCGGGATGAGATCATTCGCTTGCGCCAATCCCTATCGGCAAACGTTGCTTTTGTTGCCGAAGAAAAGCGCGCGGGCGTGGTCGGGTTTTTGACGCTGGAACAAGGCAAAGCCTATGTCCCGCACGTTTTCGTCGATCGCGACTGGCGACTATGCGGGGTGGGAAGCGGTTTGTTGCAAGTTGCCAGGAACTTTGTCGGGCGTCCGCTCCAATTGGACGTCGATGTTCAAAATGAAGCTGCCATCGAAGCATATACTGCGCTTGGCTGGCGCGAACGCGCGCGTGTCGGCCGCGATCGCAATGAACAGGTCCGATTGGTTGGGCCTTAGCCGCCTGTAAGTTTTCCTTCGCCAAACCCAAAGCCGTAGCTATAGTTGCTCCAACAGGACGATAAGGGGTGGTCCTGAGGAGGTGACACATGGTGATCTGGTGGATCTTACCAGCGTTGGCGGGCGTGGTCGGGCTCTTGCTGAGCTTTGCAGGAATTGGGCGGTTGATGAAGCTGCGGCTTTTGGCGGGCGGGCTTCGATTCTTATTCGGAATCGGGTTCCTAGGAGCGGCAGGCGTTGGCGTGCTCGCAGGCCTTAATCTGCAGACCTATAAAGCGCTCACCAAAGAGCGCGACGTCGCCGAGATTTCCTTCGCCCAGCAGGACGACGCGGAAGACACGTACACCATGACCATGACCTTACCGGACGGTCAGGTTATTCGTCAGGAAGGCTTCATTGGCGACGAGTTTCAAGTCGGCGCGCAAGTCATCCGCTTCGCGCCGATGAAGCAACTCATGGGCTTTGAAAGCCTCTATCGCTTGGAATTCATCGAGAGCCGCTATTCGCGTCGCTACAATTCAACCACGCTGTCCACGTCTACCTCCTATGGTCGGCGCGTTAGCGAGGACGGTAAGATTGATGTCTTCGATCAAGAGATCGGGTTCGATGTCTATGGAGCGCTGGTCAATTATGGCGGCGAGGAAGAATTGGATCGCGTATTGGACGACGCCGAGGCTGAGGAAGATCGCCAAGGCCTGTTCTCTGCGGGATTGCTAAGCTCGAAGGATGCGGGCGGATCTGCACCGTTTGGGTCTGCGGTCTATTTCCCGATGGGCGACAAGCTGAGCTATAAAGTTCGGATCACGCAAAGCGCGCTCGTAGTCGAGCCGCAGGACAATCGCACGCGCCAACGCATGCTGTCGGGGAATTAGAATGTTTGGGCTTTGGGATCGCTATGTTGTGCCGCCGCTTATCTCTTGCGCGTGCGCGACCAAGCCAATCATGAAACAGCGCGAAAAAATTGTCCCTGAAGCCGAAGGCGTCGTGCTTGAAATTGGCTGCGGATCTGGGACAAATTTTCATCTCTATGATGAAGCTAAGGTGAAACATTTGCACGCGATCGAACCCGCTGAAGGCATGGTTTCGCGGGCGCGTGCAACTTGGGCAGAGGGACGGCGTGACACGCCCTGCGATATTCACACCTGCGGCGCAGAAGCAGTGCCTTTAGAGGATAAAAGCGTCGACACGGCCGTTGTCACATTCGTGCTCTGCACCATTCCCGATTGGGAAGCGTCGCTCAGTGAGTTGCGCCGGGTCTTGAAGCCGGGCGGAAAAGTCTTGTTCTCCGAACACGGTCTTGCGCCCGACGAAGGCGTAGCAAAATGGCAAAGGCGGATCGAACCGGTCTGGAAGAGGCTCGCAGGCGGATGTCATCTGACGCGAGACACCAAGTCAATGCTCGAAACCAGCGGGTTCAAGGTTGATCAGCATGAGACCATGTATCTGCCGAACACGCCAAAAATAGCCGGCTTTGCCGCATGGGGCCGTGCCAGTGTCGCGTGAGGCGCGCACCGCTCCTTATCTTCCATTTCTAGACGGCGCGCCGGATTTCGATCCTGGCTTGAAACCGATCCCAGTCATAGACTGGCTTTCTCCAGATACTGAAGCGGACGTCTGGCTTAGGGACAAATGCCTGATCATGAAAATGATGCGGGCAAATGTCTGCGCTGGCGCACTGGATGGGCCTGCAGCTGAAGAGCTCTTAAACCTCGTCATGGGCGCCACCGGCGAAGTGCCAAGCCAGAGCATGCCGACGGCCCTGGAAGAAGCCGCCTCACTTGTTTCAGATGATTTTTGCATCCTTGAAGCCAAACGGCCGGGCGATTGGCGGCTGACCGCAGGCGTGCTCTGCGCGCCGACCTATTGGACCTTGCCGGAGCGGATCGGCTTTGACCTTGGCGCCTTACACGGACCGGTGCCTGGCGGTGACCCAGGCCTTGCGAGCCGCGTGTCGCGGGTGTTTTCGGGGCTCAAACCGGGCATCGTCTTAGAACGCTTTAATTGGACCGTGCAGCCGAGTGAGAAGCGCTACACGCCTGACCGGCCGAGCCCGCAAGGCAAACGGGTCAGCGACCTCTACTTGCGGGTTGAACGCCAAACGATCCGCAAACTACCGGAAACCGGGGCCTTGATCTTCGCCATTCGGATTTGTGTCGATCCCTTGCTGCCAATCTTGAGCGATGGCGAAACGCGCGAGGCGTTTGAAGATGCGTGGCTCGGTGCCCCCGATTATGTGCGGCGCTATAAACACTGGCAGGCTCTGGAACCTCTTGTCGCGGAGGCCTGTCGCTCCTCGCAATGCGCCCTATAACGAGACGCAGACGAATCGCGGAGATCAATGATGAAGTATTGGCTGTTTAAGTCCGAGCCTTTCAAGTGGAGCTGGGAGCAGCAAAAAGCCAAAGGCGAAGCCGGCGAAGAGTGGGATGGCATCCGAAACTATCAAGCACGCAATAATATGCGCGAGATGAAGATCGGCGATCGCGGCTTTTTCTATCACTCGAATGAAGGGCTGGAAGTGGTTGGCGTGGTTGAAGTTTCTGCTGAAAGTGCGCCGGATTCAACGACGGATGATGAGCGCTGGGATTGCGTCCATATCCGCGCGCTGACGGACATGCCGGAGCCGGTGACGTTGAAAGCGGTCAAAGCGAATGAGGCGCTTGAGAAAATGTCTCTCGTGACCTCGATGCGCTTGTCGGTTCAGCCCGTCTTGGAAGACGAATGGATGGAAGTTTGCCGCATGGGCGGACTGAACGGGAAAACGCTTAAGCCGCTTTAGGCCCTAGTAGTCTTTTGTAACGCGAAGGCGCAAATTTGTATCATCGGTGGCGTCGGTCGCACCGAATAAAACCCCTGTGTAAATACTCCAGTCAGAGCCGAGGTCCCAAACGGCCACTGGGCCAATTTGATGCTCTTGTTCATCAAGTCCCAGCCAGTCGGAAGTCGATCCAAACTCACCTAACCATTCGACGCCAAGTTTGGGTCCTTGGTTGAGCGATTTGGTCGCGGACGCCCGCGATTGTATCAGGATCCCGTCGGCAGGATCGTTGCCAATTTGTTGGGTGGCCCCAAGGATCCAGCGGAAAGTCCAATCGTCAATGTGTTTCCATTGATTGGTCCAATGCACTGTGACATCGCCAGGGCGATCATCAAAGCGGTATCGGGCCTCAAAACGAAACCCAGATTGGTACTCCTGTTCATCAGGTGTGACCTGCCAAACCAACTCTCCGCGTACAAAGTCTGCATCGAAATCGGAATCTTCGGTTTTTCGAACCTGGCCGATAACCCGCCAGCGCAACGCGCCATTGATAGCCTGTTGGTAATGGAGGCGCTGGTTGTAGCCTTCATCATCGGGGTCGTAAGCGAGTCGATATTCCCAACCGCTTTCGCCCTCATCGACAACTGGACCAAATACGCCGCTCGAACTTTGAGCGGTCGCCGCCGGAGCGACTGAAAGCGCCAACCCACAAATCAAATAGCGCATAGGATCGATCCCTTATTCATCCCACGAGTAAGGGATGGATGTGGGGCGAATTCGGATTTTGTCTATGTGGAGAAAGGAATAGGCGCGATAGTTTAAACCTATCACAAATCCCTATTAAGAGAGTGCTTGATCGACAATCGCCTCGCAATGGATCAAGGCAGTGTCATAAGGCGGCAGCGGGCTGTTTTCTTCGGTGATCAACATGCCAAGCTCGGTGCAGCCCAAGATGATGCTGTCACAACCTTGGTCTTTCAGGGTCTGAATACTGTCCTGATAGTATTGGACCGCGTCTTCGCGGACGATCCCGTGGGTCAGGTCTTCAAATATGATCCGGCTCAGCTCTTTCTGCGTCTCTGCATCCGGGAGCATTGGTTTCATTGCGAATTTCTCTGACAAACGATCGACGAAATAGGGCTGGGCCATCGTAAAGGCCGTGCCGATGAGGCCCGGCTGTTTGCGTCCATCGGATTGGAGTTTGGCTCCGCAGGCATCGACGATATGCAAGAAAGGCAGGTCCGTGGCGTCCTCGATGGCATCTGCCACGGTATGCAGCGTGTTGCATGCCAGTACGAGAAAGTCGGCGCCCGAAGCTTTCAGACCTTTGGCGGCTGTATCGAACCCGTTACGGATAAAAGGCCAGTCGCGCGTTTCATGCGCGCCATTATAGAGCTCAAAATTCACCGAATGGATGCGCATATCGGCGCTATTATAGCTACCAAGGCGTTCGCGGACCTTTGCATTGATCGCCTTATAGTAGATCAGCGTTGCTTCCGTGCTGACCCCGCCAATCATTCCAATCGTCTTCATCGTGCCCCATCCTCAAAGCTCGCCAGCGACCATTCAGCAAAATCCGCAAGATTACCGCCTGTAAACAAAAATCCACCCACGCCAGCGGCATGCGCCGCGTCAATGTCGGTTTGTTTGTCGCCGATCAAGAAACTTGCTTCTTTTTTCACCGGAAAATCTGCCATCGCCTGCAGCAGCATTCCAGGCTTAGGTTTGCGGTCGTAACTGTCTTTTCGAAAGCGAAGATTGGTCCCCTCCGGGTGATAAGGACACGCATAAATAGCATCCACGCCCGTTCCGGCCTCACTCAATCCTACCACCATATGCTCATGAACCGCTTGCATATCGGCCTCGCTGTAATGGTCAAAGGCGATTCCAGACTGATTGGTAACGACGAAAACGAACCAACCGCGCGCCTTAAACTTCGCGACACAGGCCTGCGCGCCGTCTACCCATTGCCAGTCTTTGACCCGGTCCACATAGCCTTGATCGACGTTCAGAACGCCGTCGCGGTCGAGGAAGAGGGCGGGTTTTAGATTAGCCATAAGCCTGCCTAACTCAGACTCTCCACCTGCGCGAGAGGCCTTGGCATAAATTCGAATTTCTGGTGCCCTGTCGATCGGGAGACCTGAAACAGGCCCCACATACAGCCTCGGGAGGGCAAATTATGGAACAATATATTCCACTCATTTTGAATGGCGTCGGCGGTGCCGTGCTTGGACCTATCGTCTCGAAAGCACTTGGCGGCAAAGGCGGCACAGGCGCGATCGCAGGGATCATCGGCGGACTCGCTGGCGGCTATGGCATGAACGCAGCCGATATCGGTTTCCAGTCACTGCTCGGAAATGAAGCGCTCATGGGACACCTTAGCAGCTTCCTAAATGGCGGTGTCGGCGGTGGCATCATTGGTGGGTTACTCGGCTTGCTGACCCGCGGAAAATAGAAGCGCGAACAGCGCAAAATAGCAGGGGCGGCCTCAAACAGGTCGCCCTTTTTTATTCTGCGGGGCTCGCTTGCGTCTCCGCCGCTTCGGCAATGGCGCGGCGATTGATCCCGGCTCCAATCAAGAACGGGACAATGGCTAGCGCGGTGATGATCGCGGCCAATAAGAAAGCGGCACCGCCTGTATGGAAGACATGCTCATCCGGCAGGTTAGCAAAATATTTGAGGGTCTGGGTCATCAAGACCGGACTAAATATCAGCGTGAACGCCATCATGCTGGCTTGCGCGCCTTGTAGCTCGCCTTGTGCGTTGCGCGGTGTCAGCGTCGATGTGATCGTATTGATCGCCGGCATTGCAACGCCGCCAACGGCAGACACGAGGATGACCGCGTACGCCATCCAAGGCGCTTCTGCGGCGGCGAACAGGGCCAGCGCGATCGCATTGACAATGAGCCCGACCAGCCCCGCGCGCATCGGTCCGAACTTTTTGATCAAATACCCGGTCAGTAAGGCTTGGCTGACCGCAGAACCGAGCCCGACGGCTGCCAAAGACAGTCCGATTTCAACCTCAGACCAATCATAGCGGATCTCGCCATGGAAGTTCCAAGTCGACGGATAAACCGCGTGGGCGATTTGAAACAGGCCAATCGCAATAATGAACCAAGCCACCCGCGGGACTTTGGCAAAGTGCACCATGGCGCCGAATGGATTAGCGCGGGCGAGATTGAACTCGCGCCGGTCCTCTTTGCGCAAGCTTTCTGGCAGAATAAACAGGCCATAGAGGAAGTTGATCCCGGCAATTCCGGCAGCGACGAAGAAGGGCAAGCGCGCATTCACTTCGCCAAGAAGCCCGCCAAAGACAGGTCCTAGAATGAAGCCGATCCCAAAGGCCGCGCCCATCATACCGAAGGCGCGTCCGCGGTCTTCAGGCTCCGTGACGTCCGCTATGTAAGCGTTTGCAACCGAATAAGTGCCGGAGAAGAGCCCACCCAAAAAGCGCCCGATGAACAGCACTGACAAAGTTGGCGCGAGCCCCATGATTAAGAGGTCGATACCGAGCATGGCGATCGAGGCGAGCAAGACTGGACGGCGACCATAGCGGTCTGAAAGTCCGCCCAAAATCGGCATCGCCATGAAGTTTGCAATCGCGAACGTCATGCTGAGCCAGCCGCCATAGACCACCGATTGCGCGGCGCCGAGGCCTGTAATGTCCTCAAGTAATGCTGGCATCACCGGCATGATGATGCCGAAGGACAGCATGTTTAGGATCACCGCCACAACGACGAAAAAGAATGCGTTCTTACCGGGGGTTTGCGATGGCGACGCCGACTCAGTCATTGACCCGCTTTGGGGGAGGGAGGCGTGCGGGTCAAGACGGCAAGTCCTACGCCGCCTAAGATAAGTGCTGTCGAAAGGGCGAACCGCATCGTGATGGGCTCAGCTAAAAAGATCACGCCGCCAATGGCCGCGAGCGCCGGCACGGTGAGCTGCGCGATGCCCGCCCGCGTCGCGCTCAAGTATCGAACAGCTTGATACCAAATCGCATAGCCGAGGCCGGACGTGATCGCGCCAGAGATCACCGCCAATGTAATGCCGTCCATGGGCGGCGAGGGTTCGGGACGAACGAAAAAGGCGACTCCGAAGAGCGGCAAGGACATTAAGGTTGCGCGAATGAAGTTGCCTGTGGTGGCCGATGTTGGATCAGATTTACCCGGGCCGATTAGAGAATAGATGCCCCAGCTGAGCCCCGACAATCCGATCAAGATGGCCGAGATCACGGGCGGCGCTTCGACCCCGGGTGAGACCAGCCAGACGAGACCTCCGACGGCGATGGCGAAGCCGCCCCATTGCAAAAGCGAGAGTTTTTCTCCGCGATAGAGACCCCAACTCAGCATAGAGAATTGGACCATCGCAAACAGGATGATGGCCCCCATGCCTGCAGAGATATTGAGATAGGCATAGGAGAACGTTGCCGCATATCCAAGCAGCGCTGCGGCACTAACCCAAGAGCCTGCGATTGCTTTGCGTTGGATGAGGCAGAGCGCGACGAGACACGCCGCGCCGCTTGCCAGACGGATCAGCGTGAAGCTACCCGCGCCGATCTCCGTTTCGATCAAGCCCATGCGTCCGAGAACGGAATTCGCCGCAAACGCCACCATCGCAAGCGCGGTGATTAGGAACAATCTCAACGACCCAGCCATCCCGCCTGATACTGCGGAAGTTGTTACACATCCAGTCACAAGACTGTTTACTGCTCGCCCGGTCCCGCCAGCCCTGCGAAGGCCATGCCGAGGTCGCGATAGTAGCCGACCCGCGCCTGTTGTTCGGGCGTCAGTTGGATGAGCTTATCTGCGCCGCGCAAAATACTTGGCGTGCGGCCGGAATGCGCGACCATCATCATGTCGGCCCAGAGCCGAGCAGGAAGCCCGCCGCCTGTGACGCCATCCATTGGCGTGTCATCATCGTTCCCAGTCCAAACGCCTCCAAGGAGTTCGGCACTGTATCCGACAAACCAAGCGTCGCGTGACGATTGGCTGGTGCCGGTCTTGCCCGCAACCGGCCAGCCTTCGACTTGGGCGGCTGTGCCCGTGCCAGAGCGGATAACATCAGCCAGCATCCCAGTCATGATTTCAGCATTGTCGCGATCAAAGACGCGGGCAGGCTCATACTCGGCGCGCTCATAGATTACTTCTCCGCGCGTCGTTGAGATCTTTTCGATCAAGTATGGATCAACCCGGCGGCCACCGGTCATGAAGGGTCCATAGGAACGTGTGAGGTCCCAAAGCGTCACTTCTTGGCTGCCGAGCGCGATCGAGGGGAACGGCTCCAGGTCGGCGCTAATGCCGAATTTGCGAGACAGGTTGATGATCGATTCTTCGGTGGTTTCCTGCGCCAACAAAGCGGCGACTGTGTTGAGGCTGTCGCGCATCGCTTCCGCAACCGTCACCGGGCCCATATGGACCCGAGAAAAGTTTTTAGGCGTCCAGTCATCAATCGTGACCGGCTGGTCGATGCGGACATCATACGGGCTAACCCCAATTTCCAGCGCTGCAGCATAGACAAAAGGCTTAAAAGCAGATCCTGGCTGGCGTTTCGCTTGCGTCGCCCGATTGAACTGGTTTTCGGTATAATCGCGCCCACCATAGAGGGCGAGCACTTCGCCTTGGCGGTTCATCAGGATCGCCGCGGATTGACCGGCTTTGACCTCTTCCGCTTCCGCGTCCATGCGGGCCTCGATCGCATTGGTGATCTCGGTTTGCAGCTCAGCGTCGATGGTCAGCGTCACGACCAAATCGTCTGGAAGCTCTGGCATCAACTCATTTGCCCGCTCCGTGGCGGCGTCCAAGATGAAGCCAAATTGTGGGTCTTGTTCTGGCTCAGGCGCAATTTTGACGTCGGAGGCGAGGGCGATTTGCGCGCTTTCAGGTGTGATGAAGCCCGCTTGAAGCATTTCGGTGATCACATAGGCCTGCCTTTGACGGGCGCCTTCCATATTATCGTCGAGCGCCAGCCGCGATGGGGCTTTTGGCAACGTCGCGAGCAGGCTCGCCTCGGCCAAAGTGAGATCTTTCGGATCCTTGTCGAAATAGAAGCGAGATGCGGCGCCCAAACCATAAAAGCCGGAACCAAAATAAACCCGGTTCAAATAAAGCTCGAGGATTTCATTCTTCGAAAGTTGTTCTTCGAGTTGCCGCGCCAGTCGGATTTCTTGCGCTTTGCGTTTCAGTGTCTGTTCCGGCGACAGCACGAGATTCTTGACCAATTGCTGGGTGATCGTCGACGCGCCGGAGACGGTTTTGCCTGAAATCAAGTTCGAGAACGCCGCGCGCGCCATGGCTTGCGTATCGGCGCCATCATGATCGTAATATCTCTTGTCCTCAGCCGCGATAAAGGCGCGCGGAACGTGCGGCGGCAACTCGTCTATATTGATCGCCCGGCCATAGCGTGGGCCACGGATCGCGATCGTGTTGCCATCACGGTCGACGAATTCGATCGCAGGGTCGCGATTCGCGTCCCAGAGCTCTGCCGTTTCAGGTAGATCCGGCATGCCGCGATACAGGCTTTGCCAAAAAATCCATGCCGCAAGCAGCCCGATCAGGGTCAGCACAAAGCCCGTAATCAGGCTCCATTTCAGGATGGGTCGGCCTCGAAAGAGCCCCATACTCGCTCCTTGTGGTTTACGCACGGCAGGTTTGCGAGCAGGTTTTTTTAGTCCCGGTTTGCCATTTGAAGCTTTCACGCCTGCTCACCTTTCGCGTAAACCTTCAGCGAGGCTTACTGACTAGGAATTACGGCAGGGTGAAGGCGAAGAGCTTAACCAAACCCTACCGCCTCGATGTGTGTGATTAATTCAACACAGGGCAATCGGGCCCTTCGGGTTTGCGCTCGCCTGGCGTGCCTTTTTCGGCGAGGATTTTGGCGAGTTTCAAATGGCCTTTGATCTGTTTCGTCGTCATCGGGCGCATAAAACACGTGATCGGTTCGCCCGTGTCCGCAGCAATGGCGACAGCAATGCCCGTAATGCCCCCATACCAGTCCCACAAATAGGCGGCCTTGTGCTCGTTCGCGAGCAAGAGCAATTCGGTCTCGATCTCGGCCTGCTGCACAGGCGTCATATTACGGCGAATGCGGGTGACGTCCAAATCGACGCGCTCGATCGAACCGGCTTCAAAAGCCTCAATGGCTTCGTCCAGTCTGGGGTTTAAGATCTGACAGTTCGGGCACCAGTCGGCTGTGAAATTGATGACTTTAACAGCCGGCTCCGCCGCCACAGGCAAGACGGTACCCACCCAAAAAACAATTGCGGTCAGGACAGCGCGCATGTTTGTCATCTCCTCAACATCTCACGCTTAGCACAGCCCAGCGACAATGAGGGATCACAGAGGTGTTATGAACTGCGCCCGAATACGCGTTCGAAGATGTAGTCGACGCGTTTAAAGTGATAGCCATCGTCAAACAAGCTCTCGAGCTTCTCGTCGCTAAGCTTCGCGGTAACGTCTGCATCGGCTTTGAGGTGACCGAGGAACTCGCCTTCACCCGCCCAAGTTTTCATCGCATTGCGCTGAACCATGCGGTAGCTGTCTTCGCGGCTGTTTCCGGCTTCCACCAAGGCAAGCAACACGCGTTGCGAATTGTGCAACCCGCCCATCTTGTCCATCACGGCTTGCATATTCTCTGGATAGACGAGCAGGTTCTCGATCACACCGGCGAGGCGATGCAGAGCAAAATCCAAGTGGATCGTGGTGTCCGGTCCGATGCCGCGCTCCACGGAGGAGTGCGAGATATCGCGCTCGTGCCAGAGGGCGACATTCTCCATGGCAGGCACAACGGCCATGCGCACCAGGCGCGCGAGGCCGGTCAGGTTTTCCGTCAGAACCGGATTGCGCTTATGCGGCATCGCGGAAGAGCCTTTTTGGCCTTTGGAGAAGAACTCCTCGGCTTCATAAAGCTCGGTGCGCTGCAAATGGCGGATCTCAGTCGCCAGGCGCTCGATCGATGATGCTATGACTCCAAGCGCGGCGAAATAGGCCGCATGGCGATCGCGCGGGATAACTTGTGTCGATACTGGCTCCGGCGTCAGGCCTAGCTTTTCAGCGACATATTCTTCAATCCGTGGATCAATATTCGCGAATGTGCCAACGGCGCCAGAGATCGCGCAGGTCGCAACTTCTTCGCGTGCGGTGATCAGACGCTTTTTGGCACGCTGGAACTCCGCGTGGAAGGTTGCGAGCTTTATCCCGAACGTGGTCGGCTCGGCGTGGATGCCATGGCTGCGACCGATCGTGGGCGTCATCTTGTGCTCAAAGGCGCGTTTCTCGAGGGCGGCGAGAACGCGGTCCAGCCCGACCATCAAGAGGTCGGTCGCTCTTACCAGCTGAACGTTCAAACAGGTGTCGAGCACGTCTGAACTCGTCATGCCCTTGTGCAGGAAGCGGGCAGGCTCACCGACATGTTCTGCGACATTGGTCAGGAAGGCGATGACGTCGTGCTTAACTTCCGCTTCGATCTCATCGATGCGGGCAACTTCAAAAGCGCCTTTCTCGCGAACCACAGCGCTCGTGCCTGCAGGGATCTGACCCAGCTCTTCCATGGCTTCAGCGGCAAGGGTCTCAATCTCCAACCAAATCCCGTATTTGCTGGTCGGTTCCCAAATTGCGGTCATGTCGGGGCGGGCATAGCGAGGGATCATATCGGAGCTTCCGTAGAGTTGACGGGCTGGTCTTGCGGCGGGCTATACGCGCCTATCCGTCGAGTCGCAATTGGCAGGCTGTCGCGGGGCGATTTCTAAACGCAATCTGGGAAAACGCCGTGAGTTTCTTCACGAGGCTTAAAACGCGGATTGCTAGGCTGAAACCTATGCGACATGCCACATTCTTCTTCGCCGCGCTTGTCATGGCTCCCAACGTAGCCATCGCTCAGGATTTGGGCGATCTTCCTGCCGCTGCGAAGGCAGGCGAGTGCTTTGTTGAAATCGTTCAAGATGAGCAGATCGAGTGGGTTGAGCAACGCGTGATCGAACAGCCGGCCTCGTTTGAAAGTGTCACGCATCCGGCGGTCTATGAAACCGTCGAAGAACGCGTGCGCGTAAAAGATGCCACAACGGTCTACAAGTCAGTTCCAGCGAGCTACGAGACGGTGTTCGAGACCATTGATGTTGAGCCTGGAACTTCGGTGACCGTTGCCAAACAAAAGCTGGCGGAACCGGCACGTCTGATCGAGGAAGAGGTCCCTGCGGAATATCAAACCATCCTGGTTGAGCGCCTGGTTAGCCCTGCGCGCGAAGAACGTGTCGAAACGCCAGCGATCTATGTCACGATTGAAAAGCCGGTTTTGACCGGCGGAACCTCGGAATGGCATCAGATCTTGTGTGATGACACGCCGCGAGAGACGATCGCGGATGTGCAAACGGCGCTGACCGCGGCGGGCTATCCAGCGGCGGTTGATGGTGTGTTCGGACCTGAGACTTGGGGCGCGATGGAAGCCTACCAAAGCGCTCATGATCTTGCGGTTGGCTATCTCACCGTAGCGACGGTGGAGCATCTTGGCGTCTCGCCACGCTAAGTGCGCTCGAGCACGCGCGGCAGTTTAAATACGACGCTTTCCGTGGCCGTCGTGACTTCTTCGACGGTGATATCAAAGCGCGCGCGGCAAGCGGCGATCAGCCCTTGCACCAAGTCTTCTGGCGCGCTGGCCCCGGCAGTGAGACCGAGCGTCTCGACCCCGTCAAACCAGGCCCAATCGACATTCTCAGCGCTCGCGACTAAGCGTGCATCATCTGATCCTGCGCGTTTTGCGACTTCGACGAGGCGCTTTGAATTCGACGAGGTCTCCGCCCCGATGACCAGAAACAACTCCGCCCGTTCCGCCATTACTTTAACCGCTTCCTGGCGATTAGTTGTGGCGTAACAAATGTCTTCTTTGTGTGGGGCGCTGATTCCAGGGAAGCGTGCTTGCAAGGCTTCGACGATTTCGGCGGTGTCATCGACGCTGAGCGTGGTCTGCGTCACGAAGGCGAGATTGGCAGGATCCTTGGGTTCGAAGGCCGCGACGTCTTCAACCGTTTCGATCAAGGCCATTGCACCATCTGGAAGCTGACCCATCGTTCCGACGACTTCTGGGTGCCCCGCATGGCCAATCAGAACGATTTCCCGGCCCGCTTTATGGTGGCGTTCAGCTTCGACATGAACTTTCGAGACGAGCGGGCAGGTGGCATCGACAAAGACCATGTCACGGGCTTGGGCAGCAGCCGGAACGGCTTTCGGCACGCCATGCGCACTAAACACGACAGGGCGGTCCTGCGGGCACTCGTCCAGCTCTTCCACGAAGACTGCGCCCATTTGCTCTAAACGAGAGACAACATGCTGATTGTGCACGATTTCATGGCGGACATAGACAGGCGGTCCCCATTTGCCGAGGGCTTCTTCGACGATCTGAATGGCGCGGTCGACGCCAGCGCAAAATCCGCGGGGCGCGGCTAAGAGAATCGTTAGTGGCTTCACAAGCTTACAGTGTCCTCATAATTGCGACGCAGATAGGGCGTTGCACGCCTCGTCCTCGCCCGGTAACACTCTGAGCAGTAAATGGATAGCCTCGAGCGCGAGGCCAAGAGTGACAAGGCACCACATATGCGAATTCTCGCCCTTTCCACCGTCCTGCTTGCGCTTGGCGCTTGCCAATCCGGGTCAAACATTGCCGATGCATTCGATACCCGCCAAAATGCGGGCGCGTGCCCTCCCGCCGGAGCGATTTATCAGGCCGCGCGCGTGGTCAAGTTTGATGGCGAACAGGAGCGGTTCGCGAACGTTGAATATACCGGCGAAATCGTCGATGTGCGCCTCTATTGCCGTTATGCAGATGATGATCCGGTTCGCGCCGAGATTGAGATTGATTTCGCGTTCGGAAAAGGCCCAGCGGGCGGGGCAAACAGCCACGATTATGGCTATTGGGTCGCGGTCACGCGTCGAAGCGGAAAAGTCCTCAATAAAGAGCGCTTTGCCGTTCGCGCTGATTTTTCTGACGGTCCTGTGTCCGGCGCGACCGAAGTATTGCAAGAGATCATTATCCCCCGGGCGGACGAATCTGTTTCGGCGGCAAACTTTGAGATTTTGATCGGATTCGACCTGACCGAATCACAACGGACCTATAATGCTGAGGGCCGTCGCTTCCGATTGGGCGCGAGTCAGTAAGCGCGAGGGTTAGGGCTATACAATGACAGATCTCGCGACGCAGTTGGCGGGCGCGTGCAGCGCAGCGTTTGAAGCCGAGGGGTTAGACGCGCGTTGGGGTGCCGTAAAACAGTCTGACCGCCCAGAATTGGCGGATTTCCAATGCAATGGCTGCATGGGAGCGGCCAAGCAAGCGGGTATGAACCCGCGCGAGCTCGCTGCGAAAATCGCGCCGCGTGTTGCTGAACATGAGGCTGTGGCCCGGGTCGATGTGGCCGGACCGGGTTTCTTGAATATCTCCGTCAGCGACAGCGCTCTCGCCGCGCAGGCCGCCTGGATTGGCACGGATGACAAAGCCGGCGGTGGCGCCGCCAGCGATGCGGAAAAAATCGTCGTGGACTTTGGTGGACCGAATGTGGCCAAGCCGATGCATGTTGGTCACTTACGGTCTGCCGTAATCGGCGACACGCTCGTCAGACTGCTGCGCTTCCTGGGCGATGACGTAACCGGCGACGTCCATCTCGGCGACTGGGGCTTGCAAATGGGCCTGCTGATCGTCGCCGTTATGGATGAGCAGCCAGAGCTTTCCTATTTTGATGCGGACAATGCTGGACCGTTTCCGAGCGACCCACCAGTCAGCATGGATGACCTGTCGCGGCTTTATCCAATGGCCTCAGCGCGGTCCAAAGAAGACGAGGCCTATGCCAAACGGGCGCAAGAAGCGGTTGCCGAAATGCAAGCCGGACGTCCCGGCTACCGAGCGCTTTTGAAGCATTTCATTGATGTCTCTGTCGCGGCGCTCAAGGTCGATTACGGCTTTCTTGCTGTGTCCTTTGACCTTTGGAAAGGTGAGAGTGATGTCGATCCGCTGATCGCCCCCATGATCGAAGAGTTGAAGTCGGCCGGCTATGCGAAGCAGGATGACGGCGCCTGGATCATCGACATCGCCAAAGAGGGCGAGAACGTCGAAACCGTCGGCAAAGACGGACAGCCGCGCCTAAAGAATCCGATGCCGCCCTTTATGCTGGTCAATTCGCGAGGCGCGACGGGCTATCACGCGACTGACCTTGCGACCATTAAAGACCGGATTGAGACCATTGGCCCGGATCGCATGCTCTATGTGGTTGATCAGCGCCAGGCTTTGCACTTTGAGCAAGTCTATCGCGCTGCCGACAAGGTTGGATACATCGGCCAAGACCGGCTCGAGCATTTAGGCTTTGGCACAGTAAACGGTGCCGATGGCAAGCCATTTAAAACCCGCGAAGGGGGTACGCTGCGACTGGCCGATCTCAATCAAATGGCGCTCGATGAAGCGACCAAACGGATCGGAGAGGCCGGCCTGTCGGGCGACATTCCGGACGATGAGAAAGCGGAGATCGGCAAACTCGTCGCGCGTGCAGCGCTTCGGTTCGCAGACCTGCAAAACCAGCGCACGACGAATTATGTCTTCGACCTCGAAAGGTTCACTAGCTTTGAGGGAAAGACCGGGCCTTACCTCCTTTATGCGGCAGTGCGTTTGAAGGCGCTTCTCCGCCGTGCGGCAGATGAAGGTTTTGCGCCAGGCGAGATTTCGATTGAGGCCGCTGAAGAGCGCAAGTTGGTGCTCGCCTTGGATGGCTTTGCTTTGGCCCTGCGCCTCGCGCGCGAGAAGCGGATGCCGCATTATGTGTGCGAGCATGTTTATTCTCTGTCGCAGGCGTTCAGTGCGTTTTACGCGGCGTGTCCGATCTTCAAGGATGGCGTGGACGCAGCGGTGCGCGCTTCTCGCTTGGGGCTCTGCCAGACCGTTTTGCACCAGCTCGAAACGGGCTTGCAAATCATTGGGATTACCGCGCCGGAGCGCATGTAACCACAAAGGTAAACAGAATCGCCCATTCTGTTTACCCGGACTTAATCGCGCTTAACGACTCACGTGCCAAAAGTGAATGAATCAGCCGGTGCTGGTAACCTTCGCGCAACACGCGTGCCTTAGGCTCTGAGCCCTAGACACAAAAGAAGGAACCTGCCCCATGCTGAAAAATATGATCAAGACGTGCGCCACTGCGACGGGATTGACCCAGGTCAAAACCAAAGAAGCTTTGGGAATTGTCCTAAACACAGCCGAACGTCAGGGATCTCCGCTCGCTGAAGCCATCTTCCGTAAGATGCCAGGTGCGCGCACGCTTTCAGCAACCACTGGAGCAGACCATGGCGCCGCAACCGGCATCATTGCGCGTTTAATCGAACAGACCCCAGGTGGTCGCCGCCATGTCGGCGAGGGCATGTTTGCCAGCCTTCACAAAGCCGGGCTTGGCCATAAAGAAATCTCTCAGCTTCTGCCTTCGATCAGCCAATACATGCAGATCACCTATGGCATGGAAGCCTTCGGACACCTTGGCGATCTGGTGGTGGCCGATATGATGACGGGTGGAGCGCAACGCGCGGCTGCTGCGGCATAAACCCAGCCCACTCTTTTAGGTTCCGTAAAAGGCTCATGGCGTTGGCGCGCCGTGAGCCTTTTCTTTTGTGACTGGCCCGATTAGGGGAGTGCCATGACCAAACTGCCTGACCTTATTATCCCGCTGAGCGCACTTGAATTTCAAGACGAAACCAAAGCCCATGCGACCGCGGAGAATTGGGATACCACGCAAATTGGGGTGCTCTTACAGCAGGTTGTTTCGGAACATGCGAAGGGGCTTCTGGAGGAAGGGACCCTGCACACCGTGTCTGTGACCTTTGACGTCTCCGCCGAAGCCGCGACGGGTTCGCTTGTTCAATTTGAAAGTCGGATTGATCGCAAAACCCGCACGCTGATTTTCGCGAGCGGTCTCGCCACACAAGGCGACAATGTGCTTTTGAAGGCGACGATTGTTTTTCGGATCGCCTAGAAGCGACGACTACATTGGCGTTGTACGCAGTGGCATCAGGTCCGGAAACTCTGGATCGCGTTTTTCAGACTGAGCTTTGAACGCTTCCTGCATATGTGACGGTGGGATCATACCGGAATTCCACACGCCGATATAATCAAGTGTGTCGGCCGTGCTGTGGTCACGGCCATAATTGATCAGCACTTTGCAGCCAGTTACGGCGAGCGGGCTTTTCGACGCGATTTCTTTGGCGACGCCCATAACGTGTTCCATCATCGCTTCTTGCGTTTCAAACACATCGTTGACCAAGCCGATCTCTTTGGCTTTTGCGGCGCCGAGGCGCTCGCCCGTGTAAGCCATTTGCTTCACCCAGCCCTCTGGAATGTAGCGCTGCAGGCGCGGGAATGTGCCGACATCTGCGGTCATGGCGATATTGGTTTCTTGGATGCAGAAGAACGCGTCTTTCGTGCACCAGCGAATATCGCCCGCTGAAATCATATCAATCGCACCGCCAATCACACCGCCTTGGCAAGCGATCAGTACCGGCATGCGCGCCTCTTCTAGGGCATTGAACGACGACTGAATTTGTTTGATGTTGGAGCGGAACGCTTCAGCCGCGACGTGACGATCAATTTTATCATGCGTAACCGCGCCGTCTTGCTGAAAGACTGAGAGGTCCATCCCTGCAGAGAAGTGTCTGCCTTCAGAGGAAATGACGATGACGCGTGCGGCTGCAGTCGTGTCGATCTCTTTGACGATGGCCGGCAGCTCGTTCCAGAAGGCTTTATTCATCGCGTTCATCGCCTGAGGGCGGTTGAGTACAATGTGGGCGATCTTGTCTTCTATCGAGACGCTAAAACACTCATGAGTCTTCTTCAGCATGCGTTTCTCTCCATTTCAGTCGCTAAACTAGTTCAAGCAGGGTACAATCTCCAGACTGTCGCGGCGATAAGCAGACAGAGGTTTGATTTTTCAGGTAAATCTGAGAAGAGTGTCTAAGTGCGGTGAGGGAGAAAAATATGCGTGCAACAATTTTCGGAGCGCTAGCTTTGTGCTTGGTGCCGGCCAGCTGTGAGACCGGCGCAGGCGGTGATCTTGGCCAGGTGCTGGGCGAGGTGCTCGGCGAGATCGGCACGACGGACACAAGCAGCGGTGAGCTTACGGTCGTCGAGATTGATGCCGCGCTTCGACAAGCTCTCGAAATCGGCGCGGGCCGCGTGGCGTCGCAGCTCGGCGTGACGGACGGTTATTGGCAAGACCCACAGATAAAGATCCCTTTCCCGGGCCGCCTGGGCGAAGTCCAAAGGCAGCTTTCTGGTACTGCTTTTGCCGGGCCGCTGGATGATCTCCAGTTGCGCATGAACCGAGCGGCGGAAGATGCTGTTCCAGCAGGAAAAACCATCATCGTGGACGCTGTGCGATCGATCACGATCAATGACGCTGTTGGCATTCTGCGCGGCGGCGATACCGCAGCGACGGATTTCTTGCGTGGTCGCACAGAAGGTAATCTTCGGACACTGTTCACGCCCTATGTTGAAAGCGCGCTTGAGTCGTCCGGCGCGTATCGAATGCTGGATAGCGTGACATCTAGCCAACCTTTGCTCGCGGTCGCGGCAACTGACTATAAATCCGATTTAACCACACATGCGGTCCAATTTGGCCTTGATGGTCTGTTCACCTATCTCGCAGTTGAGGAAAAGAAGATTCGCGACAACCCTGTTGCTCGAACAACAGAATTGCTCCGTAAGGTCTTCGGTTCAGTATAAGGACAGGCATGCGTCGATTCACGTTTGAAACCCCCGAGGGCGACCTTGCCGCGCTCGAATTTGGTGACCCAGCCAAAAAGCTGGCAGCGCTTTGGCTGCACGCGACCGGGTTCAACGCGATGACCTATCAGTCCATTTTGGCGCCGCTCGGCTTGCGCACAAAAGTGCAAGCGGTTGATTTGCGCGGCCATGGGCGTTCGACGCTGCCGGCCAAGCCGCGAAAGCTGAAATCCTGGAAACGCTACCGGGACGATATTATCGCCTTTCTCGATCGTGAGTCGCCGGTCAATAAAGTGGTCTTGGGCGGTCACTCTATGGGCGCAACCGTCGCCCTAATGGTGGCAGGGGCGCGTCCGGATAAAGTCGCCGGTTTGGTCCTGGTCGATCCGGTTATCTTGCCACCACACTATTACATGGCCATGCACCTCTCGCCGTTTAAGCGGGGCGGTGGGCACCACATGGCGCGTCAAGCTCGGAAGCGTCGCAACAAGTTCGATTCCCGCGAGCATATTCAATACAAGTATAAAGGTCGCGGCGCTTTCACCACGTGGCGCGAGCCGTTCTTGCAAGACTATATCCTGGATGCCTTTGACCGCACGGACGGTAATGATCCAGACAGTGACAAGCAGGTCTGGCAACTGCTTTGCGATCCCAAATGGGAAGCGGCGACTTTCATGGCGCAACGCAACCGCCCTTGGGGCGCTCTGAGCAAAGTCAAAAAGCACAAAATCCCGATCACGGTTCTGCGGCCTGACCGCGACTCCGTGATGACCGACCAGGTCGCTGCGCGCCTGACCAAGAAGTGCAAGCACCTTGTTTTGAAAGAACGCGTGAACACCACGCATTTCTTGCCCATGGAAGCGCCGTACGACGTGCGCGACCAGCTCTCCTCTTACATTTCGAGCTTGATCGAGGGTTTGGCAGAAGACGAAATCGGCCCCGTGAAGCGGAGCCTACGCGGACTTTGATGCGTCCTCACGGATCCGCTTGCGCAATCGCTTCGCGATTACCGGCAGCCAACGTCCACGCTCAAGATCGGTCATCTGACCCGTTTCACGCGCCAGTGTGTGACTGAACACGGTCTCCATTCCGACATCTGGATATTCTGCAGATAGGTTGCCAAACCGATAGCGGACATAGCCAACCATTCGGTCACCATCATAGACTTCATACTGTTCTGGGCTTTGCGGTCCGCATTCTTTGAAATCTAGGTCGTTTATCGAAATAACGGATTGCATGGGCAATGATCGCACATGCGTCACGAGTCGATAGATCAAAGCGGCAATGACGCAAAAGATGGTCCAAATCGTGAGAAGCCGCGCTCGTGGGTCTTCGATCAAAAATTCGAGCATCAAGTTTCGCTCCAGCGCATGCGTCAGATAACTAAGCCACGCGGCGCGAGACGGCCCAACTCTTCGATTTGCTCAGGCGGCGTCGGGATGACTTTGCGCTTGTCGAGATCGAACGTGACAGCGACGGCCTGACTGGTCATGTAGGCCTCGCCGGTGTCTGGGCTCAGCACCCAGTGCGAAAGCGAATGCGTTTTCGGCCGCACATCCGCGAGGCTGGTATGAATGACAAAGCGATCTCCCGCCCGGGGCCATTTGCGATAGATCATGCGGTATTCCAAAACCGCGCCGCCCATGCGCACATCGCCATTTGATGCGCCAACTTTTGCGCGCCAATCATGTAGCAGCGTTGGGACGGAGTCCGAAATGCGCCCGATAAAGCCCGGTGCCCAATAACGTCCGAAGACATCGCACTCGCGAGGTAAGAAGAGCCCACGCCCGATTTCAGGAGCCCCGCATTTCTCGACTTGCGCCATCGTCGCCATGCTGGAGGGGATTGGCGCAGCCTCTGGGTCCAAGCCACGGGGCTTGGTGTCATCTGGCGGTGTTTCAGTTAGGGCTTCAAGTTGCGCGCGAGATCGGGTGCTCCAGGGAAATGGTTTTCCGGTTTTCGCGTCGACATGCAGGATACGGGTTCGAAATGCGGCAGCAGGCGAACCATCCGTGTGGCGCATGTCTTGATAGACCAATGCGCTGGTTTCATCCCATTCCAGGACGCATCCCGTCATCCGCAACGGTGCGCCCGCATGGGCTTCGCGAATGTATCGAATGTGATGCTCAGCTGGTAGAAGGGTCGATGGCGCGTTGGCGTGAAACGCATGCGGCATACCGATCGCACCGGCCAAAGATCCAAGGCCTTCCATCGCCTTTTCGACATAAACGCGCACGTTCATGTGCCCCATCTCGTCGCAATCCCAGGTGTTTGGGATGCCGCTCCATAATGGGATCATGCGTGGCACTTTCGGCACGTCCCGCGTGCTTCAATCACAGCGCTGCGAACGCTGAAGCCCGCCGCTTTTGTTTCTGCATCTAACGCTGCGCTGGTTTCGACCGCGTGCAATTCTTCGGCGGCACCGCACTCATCGCAAATGAGGAACACAGCGGAGTGTGGATGGCTAGCATGCCCGCAGGCGACGTAAGCGTTGAGGCTTTCGATCTTATGCGCGAGCCCCATTTCCTGGAGGAAGTCCAAGGCCCGATAAATGGTTGGTGGTTTGGCGGCCCCTTCGCCGTCTAGATTGGCGAGGAGGTCATAGGCTTTAGCTGGTTCCTCGCTTTCCAAAAGCAGGTGCAGGACCTTACGGCGGATCGGCGTCAGCTTCTGGCCTTTGGCACGAACCAAATCATTCGCCTGCGCTAAAAACGTTTCCGCTTCTTGCGGGCTGCAGGGCGTATTCGCGTGAGAATGAGCATGTGAATGGGCCATGTCCGACATTTTGGGCGATTGCGTGAAAATGTGAAGGGGCGGAGCCATCTATTTTGGCGGATTCTGCCATATCTGCCAGGTGCCGAGTTTTCTGTCAGTCAGGACTTTTACGCACTTGGGCGGCCATGCCGCGCGACAGGTTTCCGCGCGTCAGAATGGGCAATTATAAAAGCAAAAACAGGTCTCTACGTCGGGTTTCAGTTCTTAAAAGCGAGGCTCTACGATGAAATCAATCTTCTGTACCATGCTGATGGCGACGTCGGCGATTATCGGGACGGCGGCTTATGCTGACGACAATCCTTGGATGGTGCGCGGACGCGTGCTCGGCGTTCTTCCGGATGAAAGTGCGGACTTAAGCGTCGCTGGGGCTGCGCTTGCGGGCGATGTCGATATTGGCGACCAATATGTCCCTGAACTCGACATTACATACTTCTTCAATGACAACGTCGCGGTGGAATTGATCTTGGCCGTAACGCCTCATGATGTCGATGCGGTCAACGTAACGGTCCCCGGAGTCTTGACCAATGCAACTGTCGATTTAGGCGACGTTTGGTTGCTACCACCGACGCTCACTCTGCAATATCACTTTGATACCGGGACGCGGTTCAAGCCCTATATTGGCGCAGGTGTGAACGCGACCTTCTTCTTTGACGAGGATCAAGGCTCAGTTGCCGATGGGATCGACTATGACCCAAGCGTTGGCGGCGCTTTGCAAGTAGGGGTCGACTATGATCTCGACGGAGAACCCGGAGGTTGGGCGCTCAATGCCGACGTCAAAAAGATCTGGATCAATACGGACGTAACCGTCGATTTCACCACTGCTTTGGGTGCGACCGTAGACGCGAGCGTCGACATCAATCCGACAGTGGTTGGTATTGGTCTAGGCTACAAGTTCTAACCTAGAACCTCCTTCCAATACTGACCCATTCTGCCCCAAACGGATGCTCGTTTGGGGCACTTTTTTATTCTTCGACGAACGCTTTGAATTCTGCCTCATAGTCTGGATGCCAGCGAGATAGAGCGGGACGGTTCTTGATGAGGTCGTCGGCGGTCCACTGGATGCGTTTTTCGTCCAGCGGACGCGGTGTCTCATTGTCGGGACAGAGAATGTAGAAATCACCCTTCTCAAGAGACGCCATCATGAAGTCCACCGTCTCTTCCGCCGTCGCCGCGAAGGGCGGCTTTTTCGGAATGAAGGCTGATACCATCGGCGTGTAAACGAAGGCCGGCACCAATAGGTGCGCGCTGATTTGACAATCGTCTTCTTGCCGAAGGGCATGCGCCACACTTTCAGTATAAGCCAGCACACCGGCTTTGGAGAGATTGTAGGCATAGTTGCCTGGCGGGCGCGTGATACCTTGTTTCGAGCCTGTATTAATGACGGCTGCAGGTTCGCCATGCGCGAGCATGCTCGGCATGAAAGCGTGACACCCGTGAATGACGCCCATGAGGTTGACAGAGACGGTGCCGTGAAACGCGTCTAGGTCTTCCCACGGCTTGGTGCCCATGCGCCCAATCCCAGCATTGTTCATCAACAGATGCACTTTGCCGAACTGGTTCTCGACGTCGGAGGCCAAGGCTTTCACCGCTTTGACATCAGAAACATCGCAAAGCTTTCCAATCACAGTGCCACCGCCTCCGGAAAGCGCAGCCTCCGCTTCTTTCAGCGCATCCGCTTTCATATCGACCAGAACGACATTCATGCCTGCTGCGGCAAACCGTGTTGCGCTCTCAAGGCCGATGCCACCAGCCCCGCCTGTGACGACAGCGGTGTTGCCTGCTTTCATCCACTTCATGAGCCATCTCTCCCGGCAGTCAGCCGCGCGATCAGCGTCGGCACATCATATTCTTCATCGCCCTCATAGCGCGGGGCATTGCGTTCATAGGCCGCCTCAATCGCGTCATGGATCGGTTTGATGCGAACCATGTTGTAGGAATGGGTGACGACGTAGAACTCGCCGGCGCGAATTTGCTCAACGACTTTCTCAGCAAACGTATCGGCATCCATGGCGAACTTTTCAGAGCCCTTTGTCATGTCGGATGCAACAAATCCCGGGACGATCATGCCGACTTTGATGAAGTCTGGAAACTCGTCGCGCATGGCACCGGTTAAACCGCGTACAGCGTGTTTTGATGTAATGTATGCGGCGCCATTCTGGACGGCATTGAAGAACGCATTCTCTGAAGCGACATTGTAAATCGCGGCCGGATCGCCTTGTTCAATCATGCGCTTTCCGAAGATTGCTGACCCATGCCAGACGCCAAAAAAGTTCACATTCATAAGCTTGTGAAGATCTTCGAGTGGCAGATCGACCATAGGCGCGCGCCCAAGTGCAATCCCGGCATTGTTGATCAGAACATGGACACCGCCATAGGTGGCCCAAGCAAAATCAGCGAACGCTTCCACGCTTTTCGGATCGGTCACATCCATGACCATGGTTGCCGCATCTACGCCCAGGGCTTGGAGTTCTGCGAGCGCTTCATCCAATTTGTCTTGGCGTGGTTCGCCAATGACCACTTTGGCCCCTTCCGATCCAAACCGTTTGGCAAGACCGAAGCCGATCCCAGTTGCGCCGCCCGTGACGACGACGGTTTTGTCTTTGAAGCTATCCATTATCTGCCTCCCGAGATCAGCCTATACTGAGAGTTGGCGGGCGGTGAGGTCGCGCATGATTTCTTCTGAGCCGCCACCGATCGCCATGACCCGCACTTCGCGGTAAATCCGTTCGACGCGGTGCCCCCGAATAAAGCCGGCACCGCCCAAAATTTGCATCGCTTCGCGCGCGCAAAATTCCAACGTCTCGGTGGCTTGTACTTTTAACATGGCGAGCTCAGCCACCGGCGTGTTGCCGTTCTGGACATGCCAAGCATACGTGTCGAGCATCGTCGTTGTGGCCCATACGCGCTGTGCCATGCTGGCGAGTTTGTGACGAATAACCTGATGGTCGGCGAGGCGTTTGCCGAACGTCTTGCGCTCTTGCGCCCAAGCGGCTGCTTCTTCTACACAGACCCGCGCCGATGCCGCGGCGCCGGCGGCCATGCCGAGCCGCTCACCATTAAAGTTGGCCATGATGCCGTAAAATCCTTTGTCCTCTTCTCCGATTAGATTCTCGGCGGGAACGAAGACATCATCAAAATGGATGGTCGCAGTGTCAGACGCCCACCAGCCTTGCTTTGGCAATTCGGTGCGGCTGACCCCTTCGCTTTCCAGATCGATCAAGAGGAGCGATATCCCGCCCATGCCTTCGCCACCGGTGCGGACCGCCGTGGTCAACCACTTCGAGGTCATGCCGCCGGTAATGTAAGTCTTCGATCCATTGACCCGCCAACCATTGCCATCTTTGACCGCTTTGGTTTTCAGCTGCGCCACGTCCGATCCGGCTGAGGGTTCCGTGATGCCGAGGCTGATTTGCTTCTCGCCCGAAAGGACTTGGCGGCCAATCTCAGTTTTCATTTCTTCGGACCCGAGCGCCATGATGGGTGGCAGCCCGATGCCATGAATCATCAATGCAGAAGAGACGCCGCCCGCGCCAATGCGGGAGAGCTCTTCCGATGTGACAATACCGTGGAAACGATCGAACTCTGTGCCTTCACCGCCATACTCCGTTGGGTAGCCAATCCCGAGAATGCCCGCCGCTTTGGCTTTCTTGAACAGCTCGC
>CAYNUI010000006.1:24771-29536 GCA_964400185.1 uncultured Hyphomonas sp. | reverse complement strand
AGTAGCGAAATTATTGGGAAATACGTGATCAGAATCAGACAGACGATCAGCGCGGAGTAGAACGGCCACATCGTTTTTACCGTGTCTTCCATGCGGATCTTCCCAACCGCTGATCCGACGAATAGCACTGTGCCGACTGGCGGCGTGATTGTGCCAATGCCGAGAGCCAACATCATGATGATGCCAAAATGGACAGGGTCCACACCGATCGTTTGCACGACAGGTAAGAAGATTGGTGTCACGATTATGATCAATGGCGCCATATCCATGAAGGTGCCGAGCACCAAAAGACATAAGAGCACCAATGCGAGAATCAGGATGGGAGAATCCGTCGCCCCAAGGATAAGCTGAGACATCATCAAAGGCGCTTCCAACAGGGCGAGCAACCACCCGAATGCGGCCGCCGCACCGATTATGAGCATGATCATGGCTGTGGTTTTGGCAGAGTTAATCACCGCGGCCTGAAACTCTTTGATGCCGAGCGAACGATAGACAAAGACTCCGATCACCAGAGTGTAGACAATTGCCACCGCCGAACTTTCGGTTGGCGTGAACACGCCGCCAAGAATACCGACGACAATGATCACCGCAGTCAAAAGGCCCGGTAAGGCGCCAATCGCTGAAAGAATAAGAGCCTTAAAACCAGGAAACACACCTTTGGAATAGCCCTTTATGCGCGCCAGGATCGAAACAGCCACCATCAGCGCGAAGCCGCATAGGATCCCCGGAAGAATGCCGGCCACGAATAAGTCACCAATCGAGATCGAAACCCCCGCCGCAGCGGCATAAATGATCATATTGTGACTTGGTGGGATGATCAGACCGAGCACCGCTGCTGAGCAGGTGACATTGACTGAGAAATCGCGGTCATAGCCTTTTTCTTCCATGATCGGGATCATGGTCGATCCAATCGCGGACACGCTGGCCACGGCCGAGCCTGACACCGCGCCGAACATCATCGATGCCCCAACGTTGACGTGACCCAGTCCGCCACGCACGCGCCCGAATAAGCCTTCCGCAACCCGAATGAGGCGGGCGGCAATGCCCGTTTGGGTCATCAAATCGCCGGCGAAGACGAAAAATGGGATGGCCATCAAGGTGAAAACATCAATGCCGGCGGACAGACGCTGCACCGCGATGAGCGGATTGAGTCCAATCAAGGCGAAGACAAGCATGGAGGAGATTAAAAGCGCGAACGCGACTGGGACCCGGATCGCAAGCAGTCCGAGCAGACTCAACATGAGGACGATGAGTTCCATTACGCGTCCTCCGCAGTGCGCTCGGCACCCGTTATTGATTCAATCAATTGAGCGCTTGAAAAAAGCGTTATCAACGCCCCCGCGATCGGCAGAGGCAACAGCGCGAGCCCCCGTGGTAAGCCAAGCGATGGGATATCGAACGCCCACAAGGTGGACGTTAGTTGCCAACCTGCCACCACCATAACGAGGCCAGCCGCCGCGACGGCGAAATTTGCGATAATATCGAACGCGCGTCCAATCGAATCCGGCATGGCGTCTCGCAGCGCATCAATCCGAATATGGAACCGCTCATGCACGCCGACCGCCGCTCCAAAGAAGACGAGATAGGCCAAGAGGACCAGCGAAAGTCTCTCGGACCAAGCGGGACTGGAGTTGAAAAAATATCGGGCGACAACTTGATAGGAAATGATCGTTGTCATGACGACCAAACAAGATGCGCTCAGGATGAGAGAGGCTTTGCTCAGTAGATCTAGAAGTTTTTTCATGCGCCGGCCTCCCCGATGCGATCAATCTCAGCGAGGTAAGGGGCCAAGTCGGGCGTCACGAACTGCTCATAGACAGGACCCATAAGATCCCTGAACGGGTCTGTATCGATGCCCGAAAGGATCTCACCGCCGCTCTCCAGGAGCGTTTTCTTTGAATCTTCAACGCGTGCGTCCCATAGCCCACGCATGACGCCAACTGACTGTCGCGCCGCCTCTTTGACGAGCGCTTGGTCTTCTGGAGAGAAGTTCTCCCAAGTCCGCAAACTCATGATCAGCATGTCGGGAGTCCGGAAGTGACCGGTCTCCGAAAAGTAAGGAGCGACTTCGTAATGCCGCGTGCTGATATAGCTTGGCCAATTGTTCTCAGCCCCATCAATGACGTTTTGGACCAAGCCCTGATAGACCTCGCTAAAATTCATCGGTGTCGGATTTGCGCCCAACGCTCTCACGGTCGCCAGAAAGATATCTGAATTCGGCACCCTGATCTTCATGCCTTCCAACGCTGAAGGGTGCGGAATTGTGCGTTCAGTGGTGTAAAAGCCCCGCCCGCCAGTGTCATAAATGGCAAGCCCTCGCAATCCATACCCTTCGAGGGATTCTAGAATGGCTTCACCAATCTCTCCATCGGCGACCTCGCGTTGGTGCGCAGTCGATCGAAACAAGAAGGGCAGACTGAATAGTTTTGTCAGCGGCGCGATATTGTTTAAGGCTGCCGCAAAGGTGCGGGTCATATCGAGCCCGCCAAACATTGCGATTTCAAGCGTGCTGCCTTCAGAGCCAAGCTGCCCGCCTGGATAAGACTTCACGCTCAGTCGCCCGTCCGTTTTCTCTTCGAGATACTGGCCCATAAATTTGACCGCCTCTACGGTTGGATAGCCGTCAGGTTGCGAGTCCGTGGAGTAGAGCACGCGTTTTCCGCCCGTACTGGAGTCGGCACACCCTGCCAGAGCAAGCGAGCCACCGAGCATAAGCCCACCAAGGTTTCGGCGACTGACTTCGAACGCGGGCTTTAGTGATGTCATGCTTGCACCTATTCCTGGGAGCACGGTCGTCTTATCGACGGAGCCGCCCCGTCCCGTCGCTTTCCATCAAGGCTCTAACTTCGCTCACAGTGACCATGTTGGTGTCGCCAGCGATGGTGTGTTTTAGCGCATTGGCTGCGGCGCCGAACTGCAATGCGTCAATGTCATGCATGCCAGTTGCGAGCCCGTAAATCAGTCCGGCGGCGAAGGCATCGCCTGTCCCCACACGGTCAACGACATTGTGGAGATGGTAAGATTTCGAGAAGCCTGATTCCGTTTTGGTCCGTATATGCGCCGCCCATCGATGGCAGTCCGCCGAACTTGAATTTCTAATCGTCACGGCAACGCGCGAGAGGTTCGGGTAACGAACTAGGACATCGCTCGTGAGCGCCTCGTACCACTCATTTGTGCTGCCATCTCCATCGGGCGAAAAGCCGAGACAAGCGGCGCAATCCCCGCGACCTGCAATCAACGTATCCGCATATTCCGTGAAGCGCGGCATGACGTCGGTCGCGCTTTGCCCATACTGCCAGAGCCGTTCGCGGTGATTGAGGTCGAGTGAGATGTGAACGCCGCGCGCTTTGGCTTGCTTCAAGGCGGATTCGCACAGATCACGCGCCGAAGCAGAAATGGCTGGCGTGATCCCGCTGACATGAAACCAAGATACACCGCCGAACGCCGCATCCCAATCCACTTGATCTTCGGTCAGCGCGCAAAATGCCGTGTCCTGTCGGTCATAGATCACGCAGCCGGACCGAATATCTGCACCTTCTTCTAAGAAGTAGACGCCCATACGTCCGGGCAGACGAACAACGTGCGTCGCATCTACCCCGCTGGCGCGCAGAGACATCAATGCCTGCTCGCCCAATTCTGACTCTGGCAAGGCGGAGATCAAACGGCTCGCCAACCCGAATTGCGCGAGACTGCTGGCCACGTTCGCTTCGGCGCCGCCATGGCAAACGTCAAACTGGCTGGTTTGCCTGAGGCGTAGCTTGCCCGGGGGTTTGAGCCGCATAATCAGCTCTCCGAGTGTGGCTATGGTTACTTGTTTGGTCACCGTCTCAAACCCTTTTAGCTTGCAATGGTCGGCCTACTCAGCCCCATTGCATACCTCTTACTTTTTCAAGTCGACAAAATAGTCAAAAATTTCAGGGACATTACCATCCCCCATCCCTTTCTCGACGGCTGCTTGAAGGCTTTGGGATGTGCCTTCCGCAACCAGCGAACGGGTGCCCAGATCGGACATCATCTGCACGAAGTAGCGCAGATCCTTGTTGGCATTGTTCATCGAGAAACCAAGGTCACTCACGCCATCGACCGCATAGTTCTTACAGAACTTCATGAACGGCGAGTTGGATGGCCCCGCTGACATGATCTCATACAGTTGCGCCCGATCGACGCCCGCCAGCTCCGCCGCGGCAAAAGCTTGCGACATGGCCGTCACGGTGGTCATGCCCATAAAATTGTTGATCAATTTCGTGACATGACCTGAGCCAAGCTTACCGAGATAAAAGACATTCTCGCCCTGCTCTTTCAGGACCGGCTCATATTTATCAAAGGTCGCTTTGTCGCCCGCCGCCATGATATTGAGGAGCCCGTCTTTCGCGTGCGCCGGGGTTCGGCCAAGCGGGGCATCGAGCATGCCAGCACCTTTTTGCGCGAGGTCCGCGCCAATCTTTTGTGTTGACGACGGGATCGAAGTTCCGAAGTCGATCAGAACCGAACCGTCCTTGATCCCCGCCAAGATACCGTCATCGCCATAGACGAGTTTTTCAACCACTTCGGACGTCGTGACACAAAGCTGCACAATATCGCTCTCAGCTGCGAGGGCTTTTGGCGAGCTCGCTTGGCTCGCATTGCCGCGCGCGAGCACTTGGTCGACCGCTGCTTGGTTGAGATCCATCACATTTACGTGGAACCCACGTTTCTGCAGGTTCTCAACCATGTTCCCGCCCATCAGGCCGAGGCCGATAAAACCAATCACGGGTTTAGACATTTT
>CAYNUI010000006.1:3434-24671 GCA_964400185.1 uncultured Hyphomonas sp. | reverse complement strand
TAAAACCAATCACGGGTTTAGACATTTTCGTGGCTCCTAAGTCCGTCAATTCTTAAAGTTGGTGTGGATCTGCCAAGCTGGGCGCAGGACAGATCATTGTTTGAAATACTCATCGGGCGACCTCTGCGAGCGAGGGATGCGTCACCTGAGAAGCGAATACGCCGAGCAGAACGCCATCTTCCAAACACGATAGTACGTGGGGCGTTCCGGCCGGCACAATGAATGAGCCACTGGGTCCTAATATTTGCGACTTGCCGTCAATCTGAACTTCGAAGAACCCGTCCAGGATGTAACAGACGAGGCTGTAAGCGTTTGCGTCTGACTCACTGATCGCACCGCGTTGATACCAAGTCTTTGATTGCGCGACGCGATCATCCGCCCCGAGCAAGACTTGCTTTATACCACTCGCAACAGTTTCAGCTCGCGACTCCGGACCGTAACTGAACAGATCATCGTGTTTCAAAAGCGCGCTCATTCCGTCCCCTCCCCGGATACACGAGTAACTTGCAAAGGCTGCCGCGTGTGCCGGCTTTCGGCGAGTTTGAAGGTGACCGCATCACCAGATACGGGACGGATCGCCACCGAAGTGATCCCGCTATTGTTCGAAATGCCGATGTTTTCGATGGATGACCCATCAAACACCGTGACCTCATTGTCAGAGTCATAAAGGCCATGTCGCTCATAGACCGAGACAAACGTCACCGCTTCGCCTTGAGCGCGCAGGATCATGGCCTGCTCGCGGCGGAGATTGTGGTTCGGATCATTCGCACCGAGTTCGGTAAAATAGGCCGTCAGATCTTGATCGGCGGCGAAACTCAAGGAGTAGAACTGATCGCCCAGCAACCATGACGCTTCTTCCCGACTGTTCAGAACTGAGGACTCACTGCGCTTCCACAAATGTTGGTAGCCATTATCAGCTCCGAAGGGTTCGAGCCGCACCGTCTCGTGGGTCATATCAAAGCTCGTTTCGATCAGCTGGCCTTTGAAATGGACGGGCAGATCGAATGTGTGCGGTCCCGTTCCAAGTCCGCGCATAATATCAATCACATACTCACGGCCGGACGCGCTCGGCATGATCGCGATCAAGCGTTGGAGATTGACCCCTTCATAGGCAGTATCGATTTCGGCGAAGGCGACTTGCACGCCTTCCATCTCGCCAAAAGAGATCACAGTCGGCGCATGCTTTTGTCCTTCACGCCAGTCGCCGTCAAAATGGCTCGTCTGATCAACCACCAATGCATTGTGAGCCACGGTTTGTTTGGCCCATGTCTCATTCTCCGGCAGATAGCGCCCACCAAACTTCGGTTCGACATTTAAGAAGCGCGCCGCCCCATAGTCAGCCACAATCTCGTGGCCATTGTCATAATAGAGAAATCCCAGCTTATCATGATGCCCGTGACCGAGGCCTTGCGTTGTCGCTTTCATGATCGCCGCCGCATCGTCGTCGGTTGGACCTGAGCGCAAAACCATGAGCGCGCCCTGATCGCCCTGCGGACCGTCACGAAACTGTTTCGACGTGAAGGCAAATGGTTGAGCTTTCCCCGCCTCGATATCCTCAAGCGCCGCTCTGCCAGCTGCCGTTGGAACCACGCCGTTTTGCAACTGAATTGCGCCCAGCAAAGTCGGATCCTGCGTGCGCTCATAGGCAATGGCGAGGCCATACTTAAGCTCAACGGTGTTGATACCCTTTTCGCGGATCGCATCATTGATTGGAAAGAACAGCCCCGCATAGCTCTGTTCCATCGTGGCCCGAATAGCTTTCAGCACGATGCCGTCTCGATATTCGAAAATCCCACGCTCTGGTTCGTTGCGATCCACCGCCTGGCTGAACAGAACGAACGGCATCAAGGCATAGCGCTGATAGTAAGGCCCTTCGGCATAATAGCCGTCCGGGGAAAACAGTTCATCTAGTTGTTTTAAGAAGCCAGCTTCTCCGGTTTGATCCAGACCATAGAGGGCCTTTTCAACCCGCTCCGGTTGGCCAAGCACATAGCCTGTCATGCCGACCGCGGTCGTCGCCCAGGTGGCATGATTGTGAATTCGGTCAAAAGTTTCAGGCGATTCAACTGAGAGAAAGTCAGCCATCGGATTGAGGACACCTGCCTCAATCGTGTCGCGCTCTGAGTCCGTTAGATCTGCGCGAACCGTCTCATAGCCTTGGATGGTATAGACCAACCACCAAGCCTCGTTCAGGCCCTGCCAGAACAGCTTTCCCTTGTTTGAGTTGCGCTGCTCCGGATGGATCCCAAGCGTTGGATAGAGGTCAGCATAATCGAAGAGAATGTCCCGAACCGCCTCGCGATACTTCGCTTCGCCGGTTTGCTCGTAAAGCATACCTGCTTCGTAGATCGTCTTTGCGTTTTGCTTATGTTGTTCGTGCGTATACCCGCCGCCTGCATCGACCGGGACAGGCACTGATATGCCGGCTTCAAGGCGTGCATCCAAACCCGCCGCGAGCTCCGCCATCATGATATCAAAGCCACCCGGCTGCACCGTTTGGTTCGCCTGATCAGTCGCAAGCGTCGCCTCCGGCATCGCCGAACACGACGTCACAAGCACGAGCGCTAAAGTAGAGACCCACGATCGCTTCATTGACGCAAATCCTCGATTTGCAAAATCGTCTTGGACTGGTCGTCCGTCGTACTGTTCCCTTCATTCACAACCTTCGGGATACCGGTGGTAATGACGAAGCGAACAGGCTTCGTAGCGCTGAGCGCATTATCCTTGAGCTTGATATTCTGAGTGCCGTGCAAAATCGCCAACGGCGCTTCACCGCCACCAACATTCGAGAACGCCGAACCCGTGATGAAGGCGTGCGGTCCGAACGTACTCTCGTCCCGCCCGCCTCTATAGATTGATGCTACAGGGCCCCTTAAATCGGCGAAGGTGCTATCTTTGATGATCAGGTATTCGACATTGTAGATTCCAAAATCATCGGTCTCTCCATCAAACTTGAACGGAATGCCGGATATGTTTTTGAACGCCGAGTTGGTGACTTCGACGCGATCAAAGAATGTGCCCTTTGCCGCGCTGACAATTGAGAAAGCGCGATTGATCACAAAGTCCTCAAAAACCATTTCGGATAGCTCAACCACGTGATTGCCGGGACCGCCGCGGGTCGTCGAAGCAATGAAACTGTTTCCCACATTGTCAGGGGCGGCGCTGCCCGTGGCTTTGATGCCGGACATGCGCAAGGCTCCGTCTGAGGACAGCAAGAATAAATTGCGGCGCTCAAAGCTTAAACTCACGGTCCCCGCCTCCGCGGCACGGATCGTCAGCGGAATGTTCAGCGCGATCGTTTTGGCTTCGTTGTAGTCACCAGATGCCAGAACAATTTCATCCCCAGGGCTGGCTGCGGCGACAGCCTCAAAAATCTTGTTATTGCCGGGCGTGATCTCGATGACCTGGCCGCCATCGAAACGAGAGGCAGCATCTGGTTTTGGATACCACGGCACGCCTGTATCCGACTTCGCAACGCCGAACGCACCGCTCGCGCCGACGCCTTGAGGCGACGCTTCACCTTGTCCGAGCACAGCAAATCCGGTCGCGATTTCAGCCGGCGGTTCGAGATTTGTATAGTTCTCGGAAAAAGCGATCCCACTCATATCGTCATAGAGATTGAACGGGGTCGCAGCACTGCTGCCAATGACAATGTTCTGCTCAAAGCTAGAATTAATCGGAACCGCGCTGCGCTCACTGTCCGAGCCCTCGCCGAGCTCAATCGTGCCGACACGGTCAAATGTATTGTTTCGGATGGTTGCCCCATCAACCTGATGATAGCGATTGATGGGCGAATTCGGCACACCATTCATCACCACCAGCGCGCCCGAAAAGCGCGTTCCAGTAAGATCGCGGAACGTGTTGTTTTGGATCGTTTGCTGCGCATTGATGACACGCACACCGCCAGTATAGGGCGCGCCGTTGCCTTCAAACAAATTGTTCTCGACAAGGGTGCCATTCCCATGGCGGAGAGTCAGAGTGCCACGGGATTCATAAAACGTGTTGCCGCGATAAGTGTTGCCACCCGACTTATTCGAAATGATCTCAACTTCGCCGCTGCACCGATCGAAGAAATTGCTCTCCACCAGCGTGTTGGACGTTGTCAGCGAATAATGACTTGTTCCAATCCTTAGAGTCTCACCCCCATTTGATCCAAATACCGGGCGCGGCCCGAAATAATTATGGTGGATGTGGTGGCTATTGTTTTGGCTATCCTCAGAGTTGAGGCGGACGGTCATGGTCGGGCCTGAATTGAGTTTGCCGGAAATATGATTGTGATCGAACTCATTGTTCTGGCCGTACATCACCACCCAAGTGTCACGCTGTGTGCGATCTGGATTGCTGTAGTTTTCGATCACCGTGTTGGTGACTCGTGAATTGTACGCGAGCGAATCCGCATCTTTTCGGAAACTAATCACCTCATTGAGCGGCGTGTAGCCGTCTCGGAAGACTAGTCCGGAGACCGTTAAGTGCTGACCGCTTAGCCGTAAGCTGGATTGACCGGTCAAAACCACTTTCCCTGGCGTCTGTGCCAGGAGAAAGACCGGATTGGTCTCTGTGCCGTTTGCGTCGAAAACAAGATCAAAATCTACCCACTCACCATTCGCGAGGATGATCGCATCCCCTGGTTGCGCTGAGTCAATCGCTGCTTGAAATTCAGCCTGATCCGTCACCAGCACTTGGCGAAGCACAGAGTTCTCAAACTCGCTTACTTGAATCACGGGCTCGACAGAAGTCGTGCAAGCCGACACTCCCCCAAACACCATTAACAGCGCAGCCAAACCGGTGGCTTTCATTCGTTCCTCCCACGTCGCCCATTTTTGTGAGCTTTGACTATACGCTATTCAGGCTGAAACTATTGTCAACCAGTATTGCATACCAATTAGATGTTTTTCTTAGACCGATTCAGAATGCATGAATCTCCAGTAGTCCTAACAAGTTACAGGATCCGCCACAAACACTAGGCATCTAAACATCTGCGCAATCCAATCTTGGTCATCTCCCAAGCGCACCCTCAGCAAAGTTTACCTATCAGCAATTTAGACACTGTATTTATTGTGTTTTTTATACTCTTCTCGTCTTGCTCCTTGAATTGGTAGGACAATTTGGTAACCTATTGCTTGTAAGGAAGCATTTTGCTCAGGAGTCGAGCCATGGCGGAGAAACGCCTCTATCAAAAAATCGCGAGTCAGATCCTCGAGATGATAGCCACCGGCGCGTACCCCCCTGGTACGCGCTTGCCGGGTGAACGCGAGTTGGCTGAAAAACTTGGCGTGAGTCGGGTCGTTATTCGCGAGGCCGAAATCTCGCTTGAGGCCCTGGGTCATGTCGAGATCAAAGTTGGATCAGGCGTATATGTGAAGACCCCGGACAGGCGAGACAATGGCACACTCCCCCGCGTCACGGCCTTTGAGCTCACGCAAACGCGACTGATGTTTGAATCCGAGTCCGCCGCCCTCGCTGCCACGGAAATTACGCCCGACCAGATCTCTGAACTCGAGCGCACGATCGAGCTGATGGAAAAAACACCGCAAGACTCACCTGAGTCTGATGAAGCGGATCGCGTATTTCACCTAACGATCGCTAAGGCCAGCGGAAACGCCGCTAATTACTATATAATGGAAAACCTGTGGCGCATGAGGGTTGAATTGCCAGAGGTGCGCGAAATGTACGCGGCCGTCTGCGTCGAGGACTCCTATAGTCGCGTTGATGAGCATGAAGCGATCCTCAACGCACTGAAAGAGCGCAATCCAGATAAGGCTCGTAAAGCCATGCGCGCGCATTTCTCTCGTCTGATCGAAAACCTTTTAGTGGCCTCAGAACAGCACGCAATCGAAGAGGCACGCCGCCGCTCGAATGCGAATCGCGAGAAATATCTGAAGTCTGCCCTAGCCGAATAAAAACCCTATCTCCCGCACAAATCCATGACTCGCGGCCTAAAGAACGTCGGCGCGCAATACGTCCGCGTGCGAAATGACGGCGCCCGATATCGGCAAAACGTCCTGTGTCACATAAACGCAACATGACGAACCTTAATTCAAATTGGTCCTACCAATTTCTTCTCTTTTTACTACCAAATTGGTTGACACTCTGTTTGGCGTGCGTATGCCTATCCTCACTTCGAGATGATACGAAGACATATCTACCGGGAGGAAATTGGTATGCACGATAATCGACAGGACAAATCCGTCCGCTCTTTGTGGCGCGCTGCTTTGCTCGCAGGCGTCGCTTTGCCGTTGGGGACAGTGGCGATCGCACAAGAAGCGGCAGATGAAGCCGACGCCGAAGCGAGACAAGACGTCATTGTTGTCCAAGGCATTCGTGGGTCACTACAGAGCGCCCTCAATGAAAAGCGTAATGCCGACAATCTAAAAGAGATCATTCAAGCCGAGGACATCGGTAAGCTTCCAGACCAAAACTTGGCTGAAGTTCTCGAGAATATCACCGGTATTCAAATCACGCGGACAGCGGGTGTCGGTACCGGCGTCCAAATTCGCGGCACGAATGCGAACCGTGTCGAGTTTAACGGGGTTTCCACCGTCGGATCTGGCGCCGGCCGGAGCGGCATCAACTTCGAAGACGTAAACGCGGCGATCATTTCGTCGGTTGAGGTCACTAAAGCCCCAGAAGCGAAAACGATTGAAGGCTCAGTGGGCGGTACAATCAACCTACGCACAATCCGACCGCTCACTTTGGATGGCTGGCTGGGCAATATCCGCCTTCAAGGTGAAGATAGCAGCCTCAGCACCGAAGACATTCAACCGCGTATTTCCGGCGCCATCGGCAATAGCTGGGACACGGAGATGGGTGAATTTGGCTTCGTCATCAGCGGTAGCTTTTCGGAGCAAGAAGCGGTGTCATTCCGTCCGCGGACCGACCGCGATAATGTTGCCTCACCTGCTGGTGCTGACCCAGCCGAATTTCTCGGCATTCAGTTTTTGGTTCAAGAGCAAGAGAACTTCGATTTTGAAACCACAAATATCGCCTCAACCTTTGAGTGGGCACCCAATGAGGACCTGACGTTCAGCCTCGATTACATTGTCAATGAGCAAGAGCGCAGTCAGGACTCCTACCGCCTGCAGGCGTCTGGTGTGAGTTCATTGCGTCAGTTGAGCATTCCAAGTCAGTTTGAATTCGTTGATTTCGGGGTGACCTCAAGTAATGGCCGTGATCTGCGTAACTTCCCAGCGGCATTGGTCGGCACACTTGAACCTGATCTCGCAAATGATGATGACGATCCAAACCTTCGCTTCTCAAGCGACACTGGGTCTCGTGTGACTGATAGCGAAATTTTCGCGCTGGCGGGTGAATGGTCGAAACACAATTGGACCGTGCGCGCTGAGCTCGCATCAACCAGCTCAGAAACGGTCAATCCAAACCTCAGCACAACGCTGAACTTCATCAACCCGAATTGCCCGCTCGATGGCGCGGCCACCGGTGATCCAAGCACGAGTAACGATAATTGTGTGCCGTTCCGCTATGATCTTCGCGGCGACTCGCTGGCTTTTGGCATCAACTTTGATTCGCCATTCGCCCCGACAACTGCGGATCTCTTGAATCCTAATAACGTGGTGTTGGATCAGGTCGATGTCGGCCGGAACACGACCGAAAATAGCGAAGACGCGTTCCGTATCGACGTTTCGTATGACTTCGATGGCCAAGGGCTGCTTGGACAGTACCTGACATCAGTCGATGCAGGTTATCGTTACAATGAGTCTTCATCCGTATTCGATCGCGTAAACGATCGGATTGGTGGCTTTAGCCGTCTCGAAGACAGCCCGAACGGATCGCTGTTTTCCGAGCTGTTGGTGCCTGGCCCATCGAACTATGGCGATGCTGACGGGCGTAGCCTGTTCATCGCGAACTTCTTGCTCATCGATCCAGATCGGGCGTTCTCTGATCCAGATGGCGTGTTGAGCATTCTCGAAGGTGCACTTGCAGCGCAACGAGCTCTTGAGCCGCAAGCTGATGGCGATCTGGTCGCTGTTCTGTCTTCCGACCAAAACTCATTCTACGATGTGACGGAAGAAACGCAGGCCTTCTATGCACAAGCCAACTTTGAGCATGGAATTTTCCGAGGCAATGCGGGTGTACGTTTCCTGGAAACCGAAGTGACCTCGATTGGCTTTGGTCCAGCAGACGCAGGTGGCACACGCTCACTTGAAGCAACTACAGGTGAGTACGACTTCGTCTTGCCGCGCTTCAACTTAGTGGCTCAGCCGAGAGAAGACTTGATCTTCCGCTTTGCGTATGGCTCCGACATTCGTCGTCCAAACTTCAGCGATTTGAACACCGCCTTCACCTTTGGACCGCAAGAGAACACGGCCGTCGCTTTAGGTAATCCGGGCCTCCTGCCAGAGGAAGTCGATTCCATAGACGTTTCTGCGGAGTGGTATTTTGCACCGGGTGCGGTGGTGAGCCTTGGCTATTTCACAAAAGATCGTACCAATATCTTCGGTGTTGATTTTGAAGGTGCCGCCCTCATTCCGGATCCAAACAATACAACGGGCGGCCTCTCGCGAGAGACCGATCCGAACTGTCCTGGTGGCGGTATCTTTAACCCAGAAGTGATTCCAAACGTCCTTGGTGATCCAAACTCGATGGGTCTTTGTGTGGACTTCACTCGTCCAGGTAACGACCCTGATACGACCACGCAGTCAGGTTGGGAATTTGCTTTCCAATACGATCTTTCAAGCTGGGAAGATCAACTTGGCTGGGCGTCTGGCTTCGGGGTGATCGCAAACTACACGATCCAAGACTTCTCCGGCGGTTCCGTGGTCGACACGACATCGGGTCGTGGCCTGACGGTTCTGGGCGATGTCAGCATCCCGCGTGGCCTGCTCGACTTCTCTGAGAATGCGTACAACCTGACCGCTTACTACGAGAAGTACGGCATCTCTGCACGGGCGCGCTACACCTGGCGTGAAGGCTTCCGCACCCAAGACTTTGGCGGCGGTGCAAACACCTCTGGTAGCTCGACCTTCAGCTTCCCGGTTAACACTCTTGACCGTGGTCAGTTGAACGCCAGCATCAACTATGCCGTCACCGAGAACTTCAATGTCGGCATTGAAGCGGTGAACATCACAGAAGAGAGAATTATCCAACGCTGTGTGAGCGAGAGCGGACCAACCTGCTTCGTCGGTTACCCAGACCGCCGTATCACCTTCGGTGGTAGCTACACATTCTAGAATGAATGGCCGCGGCCTCTGCGTCGCGGCGGTTCCTCCGAGAACTTACGCCCCACAGCCTCCTGTGGGGCGTTTTTTTATCTTGAGTTATGTGAGTAGTAAAAAGAGTGGCCGCTATCGGGCGAGCCAGCCGCCGTCCACGGCGAGGGTCGTACCATGCACATAGTCCGACGCTTCAGACGCTAAGAAGATGGCCGCGCCGCCAAGCTCAGATGGTTGCCCCCAGCGTCCAGCCGGAATGCGCCCAAGAATTTCGGCGCTGCGTTTTGGATCGGCCTGTAAAGCCGCTGTATTGTTGGTCGCGAAATAACCGGGCGCAATGGCATTCACATTGATACCTTTGCCCGCCCACTCATTTGCCAGAGCTCGGGTCAAACCCATCAATCCTGATTTTGAGGCAGTGTAGGATGGAACGCGGATACCGCCCTGAAATGATAACATGGATGCGATATTGATAATCTTGCCGGTTTGATTTGCATCGACGCAGGCACGCGCAAACGCTTGGCTCAGAAAGAACACGGTCCGGAGATTCACATTCAGCACGCTGTCCCATTCCTCAACCGTGAAATCGAGCGCGTCATTCCGCTGAATGATCCCAGCATTATTGACGAGAATATCTGAACTACCGAAACGGGCTCGCGTCTGCTCGATGATCGTGTCGATGGCGCCCAGGTCTGAGAGGTCAGCCTGAATCGTATCGCAGGTTCCGCCCGCGGCTTCGATTTGAGCGATGGTTTCATCAGGCGCCGAACGTCCGACCAGGGACACTGCAGCGCCGGCTTCCGCCAACGCTAACGCAATGCCTTGCCCCAAGCCCGTGTTTGCGCCTGTAACAATCGCGGTTTTGCCGCTGAGATCAAAAAGTGCGCTCATCGTGCCCTCATCTTGCTTTTGGCGTTCAGAAAGGCACGGCCTTAAGCGGCCAGAACCCCTTTTAGATAGTCAGACATCGCTTCATCTTGCGAATTGGCGAAGAACAAGTCACCGAATTTCTCGCCAGAGATCGCGGCTTTCAGCAGATCTTGATCGACGGATTTCAGAACGGTGAGCATATCGTGGCAGGCCGCCGCTTTTACGTCGCCCAAAATGCCGCGATTCTTGGCCATGATGGCGGCGCGCTCTTTTGGATACCCGACCCCGCGTTCAACCTCGAACAGCTTGCGATAACAATCTTGCAGATTGAGCTCCGCCGCCCACCCAAATCCTTTTGCGTAAGGCATCGAGATCGCGTTGCCATCATTGATCTGACCGAACAAGAATGCATCCGTTGGATCGATCACCAGACCACAAATCACGCCCGGCATCGCATTACATCCGAGCATAGAGCCCATGCCTGTTCCACACCCCGTGACGACAAAATCTGCGGCTTTTGAATTGAGCAGAATACCAGCCAGCAAGCCATTCATGATATAGGTTAGGGATGCTTCATCGTCAGGGCCATACATACCATAGTGGTGAACCTCGTGACCGAGCGGCTCGGCAACGGTCGTCAAAGCGTCGTGGACGATCTCGCTCTTTGCGGCCTGGCTGTTTTCGATAATCAGCGCAATTTTCATTCTGACATTCCTCATCATTCGCTTGCGAGTAATTGGCGCTTTTCATCTACGCACATCTCGCAATTAGGTAACCGGTGTCATATCATTCCCAAATTTTGAGCATGACCGCAACTGTTTAATTTGGTGCTTGAGTCGACTCACGCACGATGATCTCGTGGCTGAAGGCTTTGTTCTCAGCATCATTGTGCCCAGCGATCAAACGCAATAGGCCTCGCGCCGCCTCGCTGCCCATCTCACGGATCGGTAGACGAACCGTGGTCAATGCCGGAACGATTCGTGACGCCATCGGCGTGTCGTCGAATCCAACGATGGAAAGATCATCTGGGACAGCCAGCCCAAACTTGCGCGCAGACGTGTAGACCCCGATCGCCATTTCATCATTGCCCGCGAACACTGCGGTGGGTCGGTTCGCGCGGGACAGCAAATTGTCTGCGGCACGTACCCCGGAGTCGAACGTATACCCAGCCTCCAGCGTCAACGCGTCATCAAGCTCGAGTCCAAACTCGGACAGCCCCGCTTTGAACCCTGCAAGGCGCTCATGTGCGGACCGAAAAGACGTGGGGCCGTGAATATGCGCGATACGGGTGTGACCTAGGCTGGCGAGGTGGCGCGCGGCCTGAGCCGCCCCTTCTGCATCATGCGTTCGAACCAGCTTCGATGTCTCGTCCAATTCAACGGACGCAATCCGCACATACTTGCAGTCTTGCGCCCGAAGCATCTCGCAAATCTCTTCATCCTCAGAAACGGAGGGCGGCATGATCACGCCAGCCGGCCGATGTCGCTCAACGAAGCGCTCCATTTTCTCAATAAAGCCACCCTCTGTGCGATCCACAGGATGCAAAACCAGCTGATAGTCCGTCCCATCCAATTGATCGAGGATGCCACGCTGCATGTTTACCACGTATTGCGGGCTTGGATTGTCATAGGCCAGAGCGATCAAAAAGGAGCGACGAAACGCCAGCGCGCGCGCTTGCGGATCCGGCGCATAGCCCTGTTCTGCCATGATCTTTTTCACTCGCGCACGGGTCTCATCGCGTACGATGGGATGATCATTGAGCACGCGCGAAACGGTCTTCTTAGATACGTTCGCGAGCCGAGCGATATCATTGATTGTAACCTTGCCGCGCTCAGCGGGATCGCGATCAGTGGGCAGCGCATTCGGACTTTTGCTCATCATTTCCGCTCTCTAATCGGCCTAACCCCATGGGGATGATCTCGCATCATATCGCAATGAAGTGAATCCATTGTCAAAAAGCCGAGTGATTTGCGCCTATAGCGCTGATAAAAAATGATTTAATCGGCAAGCGCCGTAATCTCGATGTCAATTTCACCGAGCCCGCCGAACGTCACTTTGGAGCGCTGCCCGACGATTACATCATGGATGCCGGTCAGGGCCCCCGAAGAGACTCGCAGCCCCGATGGGATGGATCGCCCACGACGCGACAAGTTTTGAACCAGGAATGCCGCAGCCCCCATGGGTCCGGCTGGCGGGAGTGGTGGATTGGCCTCACCAACGCACTCGCCTTCAACGAAGGTTTTGACTTGAATGTCGGACAGGCTTCTTGGCGACCAGTTTTCGATTTGAGATCCCACAATCATGCCATGATTGTTGCCGAAATCGCTGATCACGGCCAACGGACCAATGACGTTGATATCAGGCATCGGGCTGCTCGCGATCTCAACCCCAATATAACAGGCTGAGATCCAATCCCCGATCGTGTCTGGCGTCACCTGCAACGGATTGAGTTCACTCGTATCGCCGAATTCCAAGATGATCTCTGCCTCAACCGCCGCAAAGCCGCCTTCAAAGACCGGCATCTCAACAGGGGCGTCTTCAGCAATTTTTTGGCGGTTTCGGTAAATTGGGCCGGTGACCCAGTCCTGACCGAGGACGGAGCGCAAATGAGGCGGGATGCCACCGACTTTCCAAGCGACGACGTCTTCACCCCAGAGACCAATCGAACGGTCCTGCACACGGTAAGCCTCATCCAAATCGTGCGGCAGCTCGCCTGGAAACGAGGGCAAAACCGATCGCGATCTGCGGGCCCCGACGAGTGTGTCGGAGATGAAATCGATCCGCGCTTCGCGTCGCTCATCGGCCGGGTTCACGTTTTTCAGCTCCATGGCCATACACACCTCAACAATCCGAAAATGACACCGGTTACTTATCAAAAAGGCTTCGATGTGCAATCGAAATGTCAGATTCTCAATGATTTCCGACGTTCGTCCCGCTCTTTTGGTCAAACTTTGGCTCACAGTATTGCCAAAATGACACCGGTCACCTACCACGACATATATCCATTCAAGCGACACTAGAAGTGGAGGGAGTGGCACCTTGATCAAACACCTCAAACCGCCCTGCCAAGGAAACGAAACCCGCTCCCACTGGCGCGCCGCGTTTTTTTCGACAGCCATTGCGATGCTTTGCCTGCCAGCTTGCTCAACCCTCAACACCGCTTATGCCGAGGATAGGTTTCTAAACTCAGACACCGCGACAGAACTTCCAGATTTTTCCTATGCTGGCTATCAGTTCGGACTCGGCGACATTCCCGAAACTCGAGGCAAGATCATCAACGTCACCGAGTTTGGTGTCATCGCTGATGATGAAGGGGACGACTCAGAAGCCATGCTGAGCGCATTGACAGCGGCCAATGCTGAATCCGGTCCCGTCACCCTCGTCATGCCAGCAGGTCAGATCCGAATTTCAGAGATTCTTCCCATCACGCGCGGAGACATAATCCTCCGCGGCGCTGGGTCTGGGGCGGGCGGAACCGAGCTCCACTTCCCCCGACCTTTGCGAGACATTGACGACACTGCGCGCCTCAACGAGCTCCGCACCTATTTGCAGAAATACGATAAGCGACAGCGCGAACCAGATCGAAACATCAATGAAATGTTCTCCGAATACTCATGGACGGGCGGATTCATTTGGATCCAAAAGCCGGAAACCCGCGCGGCGGCTTATCTCGAAGAGTACGATCCGGAAATTTCTGCGCTCAGCGACATTCTATCCGGCGTACGCGGGCAACGCTGGGTGCGCGTGGCGGATTCCAACCGACTGGCGATCGGCGACGCGCTTCAGATCCACTGGTTCAACCGCGAGGGTGAAACAGGTGGCATTTTGAAGGAAATATATGGCGACACGGAGCTCGCCATTGGCTCTCATCATTGGACCTTCCCAGATCGCCCCCTCGTTCGGCAGACGACACGGATCACGGCAATTGATGGCAATAAGGTGCAAATTGGTGACCCCCTGTTGCACAACATTTCAGACGCTGTACCGGCGCAGTTCTCGAGTTGGGCGCATTTGGAACAGGTCGGCCTTGAAGACTTTTCCATCACGTTTCCTGACAGCCCGTATTTCGGGCACCATTTGGAGCGCGGGTATAACGGGATCTATGTGACCAGCGTCATCGATGGGTGGATTCGAGACGTCCGCTTTCGCAATGCTGATAGCGGTATCCTATCCTATAACAGCGCCAACCTAACGATTGAGAATATTCGCTCCGAAGGCGATCGCCCGGCGCATTATGCGGTTCATCTTGGCAATGTACACAATGTCCTGGTGAAAGATATCACCGTCGAAAACCCGGTCATTCACTCGCTCACCTTTAATACCCAATCCACCAAAAGCGTTTATCAAAACGCGACGGTATTGAATGCGTCTGTGCTCGATCAACATGCCGGCGCCAATCACCAAAACCTGTTCGACAATGTGACGCTTCACGTAAATACGCAGCAGCGAAATGGTCAGCCCTTCTATCCGGTTTGGGATGGCAGCGGGGCTGGCTACTGGCAGCCAGGACATGGCCGTTTCAACACCACATGGAACCTGAACATCGTCGTCGAATCCGGTGCCACGCGCGCCGAGACTGTGACCCTCAACGGACTCGCCGAAGGCCCTGATGCATTCATCGTCGGCGTCCACGGCAATCGAGATTTCGAAGTCGATTATCGTCCCGCTCCGAAGGCGCTTATGGTCAACCAAGAGCCCTCCATCCGCTCACTCTATGACTGGCAACTGCAAAAACGAAAAACGCTGAAGTGATCGAGCCACACAATTCTTAGGCAGAGGATGCCCGACGGTATTTAGTTTCCGCACATCACTGAGTTGACGCACGTCGCGTTAGCCAGGTCCCGATGGCTCCCGAATTCCAATCAGGAGGCTTCGCCATGCAAGATCGCGTCACCATTACCATGCTCGAAGACGGCATCGCAGATGTTCGCTTGATCCGTGCGGACAAAATGAACGCGCTGGATCCAGCTATGTTTAGCGGTTTGACCGAAGCGATTGATGCTCTGAAAGACATGTCCGGCTTGCGCGTGGTGGTGCTTTCAGGCGACGGCCCCGCCTTCTGCGCCGGTCTCGATCTTTCGAGCTTGGGGAAACCAAAAGAGAAGAAAGCGTCCGATGATCCCACGCGAGGACTATCCCCGCGCACAAAGGGCGTGAGCAATGATCCTCAATATGTCGCTTATGGTTGGCGCGAAATTCCGGTTCCGGTCATTGCCGCGGGTCATGGCGTGATCTTTGGCGGCGGGTTGCAGATCTTTTCAGGGGCCGATGTGAAATTCATACATCCCGAGACACGATGCGCGGTGATGGAAATGAAATGGGGGCTGGTCCCCGATATGGCAGGCTTCCCGCTCTGGCGAGAAAATGTTCGCGGCGACGTCTTGCGCGAGCTGACCTATACCAATCGAGAGTTTTCAGGCCGAGAAGCGGGAGACTTGGGCTTCGCAACACATGTGACTGAGACGCCCTATGAGGACGCCATGGCGCTTGCCAAAACCATTGCGCTGAAGAACCCGCAAGCCGTACGCGGCGCGAAACGGCTGTTCGCTGTTCAGACCCATTCCACGGACGCTGAGCTCTTGCAGGCCGAGTCGATTGAGCAAGACGGCATTATCCGCAAGCCAAACCAAATGGAGGCGGTGAAAGCCTCTATGGAGAAACGCAAACCGGTCTTCGTCGACTAAATTGCCTCTTGCACGAGATTAAATACGCGGCATTCTTACGGGCTAGATGCCCTGCGACTGACGCGCGGCGATCGAGCGAAGGAGGGATTGTCATGCGTTGGTCAACACTAGGAATTTGCTCACTCTTACTCAGCGCGTGCGCGTCCGCAGCGCCCGAAACATCGATTCAGGCAGACGCTCAATCGAATGATCTTTCGGAGACGCCGGCGCACGAAGTCGTTCTACTCACCACATCCATTCCTGACATTCGCCAAGGCTACATTGATGGAACAGTAGGACAAATCCACTATTGGGAGGCGGGCGAAGGCGAACCGCTGCTCCTGATCCATCAAGCCAGTGGTTCGTGTGAAGAATATGCTGGCCTGGTGCCCTATATGGCCGCAGAGAACCGCCTGATCTGTTACGATTGGCCAGGCCACGGCATGTCAGATGATCCTCCGCGCGAACTTCTCGCCGACGATTACACGCAAACCGCCATCGACGTCTTAGACCATCTCGGCCTCGAATCTTCGCACATTTTGGGCAATCATGGCGGCGCGCTGGTGGCCATGAATCTCGGCTGGAAATATCCTGAACGCGTCGACAAGATCGTGCTTACCGGAACAAGCGGCGTGAGAGACATGGAAGCCGTGCAGGAATTCTCCGACAATCTCGGTTTAATCGAGATGAACCGCATCGATCGTGAAGGTGTGTCTCTCAGCGATGCTTGGGGTCGCTTCACCAATTACATGCCAGACTCAGAGCCTGGCGAAGTGCTCCGCGCTTATCTGAACAATGTCACGGTCAGGATGCGTCCCTATGATGCGCACTATGGAATATTGCGCTTCGATCGGCGACCGGCCCTGCTCGCGATCGCAGATAAGGAAATTCTGTTGATGCAAGCCATCGACGATCCTTTCGTCTCCGATCAAGAAACACTGCTAGAGATTTTGCCGAAGGCACAGCGCTTCGTGATCGAGGATGCCGGCCTTTTTGCCTACATCGAAAATCCTCGCGCACATGCAGAGAAAATCACGCCGTTTTTGAACGCGGATTAGGCAGAGCCAAAAATAATATCCTTCTCCCCCTTAACAAACGCCGTTTTCCGGCGTTTAACACGGGGATCAATGGGAAAGGATATATCTTTTGGCGGATGACATTAAACGCACCACGCTTTTGGTCCGAGATGGTGACCGCGCAGCCGAATGGTATGAGCAAGTTTTCGGTATGAGCCGCTGGATGGATACGCCCTTCACCTTGTCTGGCGAACAACTCGCGGCGGGCAAAAAGGGTGATCGCACCCGGCTCATCATCTTGAAAGCCAATCACGACCTGATCGGCATGATCGGACTTCTCGAATGGCTCGATCCCAAAATGGATGCGCCAGACGAGCTGCCCACCGAAATCAAATTTGGCGCGCCAGTCTTTGTGGTCGCGTCTCAAGATGCACGCGGTGCCTTGGAGCGCGCGCGAAGCCTTGGCAGCCGCATCCATTGCGAGCCGCGCGAATGGTCTGTGACCGGTGCGGATGGCAAAGTCAAAGACATGATCGGCTGCTCGTTTTGGGACCTCGATGGATATTTCTTTGAGGTCAATCAAACCGTCAAAGTGCACGACTAGTCGCCGCGATGGAAACCTTTGAGACGCTCGCAGACGGTCAGCAAATCAATGATGATTTGATCCAGCAATGGACCATCGCACGGCGTCCTGAGGGAAATGTAAAACCTGGTGATTTCGCTTGGGCAGAGACTCCCCTGCCCGACCTCGAGCCCAATCAAGTCCTACTCAAGACGCTTTATCTCAGCCTCGCGCCCGTCATGCGTGGCTATATGAGCGGCGAGTCTTTCGCAGGCGAAGCGCCGCTTAAAATCGGCGACGTCATTCATGGCCGCGGCATCGCGCAAGTCGTGAAGTCGCGTCATCCAGATTGGCAAGAAGGCCAAGTTGTTCAGGGACAGCTTGGCTGGCAAACCTACAAAGTGTCTGAGATGACACCTCAAGAGAAGTTCCGCGTGATGCCCCCAAATGGCCTGGCCGCCTCCTTGGGGCTCGGGGCCTTGGGAATGACCGGTCTGTCGGCCTGGGCTGGGCTCTACACGGTCGGCGCGCCCCAGCGCGGGGAGAGGGTTCTCATCTCTGGCGCCGTTGGCGGAGTCGGATCGCTGGTCACGCAATTCGCCGCCAATGTCACAAATTGCGAGACGATCGGCATCGCGGGCGGTGAAGAAAAATGCGCTCTCGCGCGTGATCTCGGCTGCACACGCGCCATAGATTATAAGAGCGAAGACGTTCCGGATGCGATCGCGCAGGCGGCGCCTGACGGGCTCAATCTCTACTTCGACAATGTCGGCGGCGAAATCCTGGACGCCGCGATGGATAATTTGGCTCTGCGGGCGCGGATCGTCCTTTGCGGGTCGATCAGCGAGTACACACGCGATCGCCCTTATCAATTACCAAACTATACAAGGCTGCGTCGGACGGACAGCCAAATGCGCGGCTTCTTCGTCTACAATCATTTGGGCGATTGGGATCGCGCCATGGCAGAGATCGCTGACTGGATTAGAGACGGCCTCGTAAAACCGGTTGAGCAAATCACGGACGGCTTTGCGCAAATGCCCGCCGCTCTGGCCGGGCTCTATACCGGTCGCAATGTTGGCAAACAGCTGTGCAGGGTTCGGGGCGAACCAGAGCATTGGATTTAAGAAGGAGACGCTCATGAGCGACAAAGCCTTTGTGAGATTTCAGCGCGGCAATTTTGTCGTCTCCGATCTGGAGCGTGCGCTCACCTTTTATCGAGATGTGCTGGGATTTGAGGTCGCCTATCAAAAGGGACACAATCCAGAGAGTTATTCGATCCCTGTGTTCAACATTCCGGATGGCGCAGAGCTGGGCTTTTGCACGCTCTCCACACGCGACCAAGTGCGGGTCATGGCGCTGACCGAGATCAAAGGCGTAGACTTGCCTCCGGTCCCAGCCCCGCGGCGCAGCGCTATTGTGCTCGATGTCTCCGACCCAGATGCAATTATTGATGGCGCGCGAGCGCTCGGCCTCACCGTCTATCCAGAAGAACGGCTCGAAACCAATGATGGTCGGGTTGGTCGCGAGATTGGGATTGTCGACTTCGATGATAATTTGGTGGTTATTTACACGATCCTGGAGGGCTAAGCATGACAGACGCAACCCAAACGGCTGCGAAGCCCTACCCGCCCGCCAGCAAAGGCTGGATTCTCGTTATCGCGCTGACCGTGGCCTATGTGTTCAGCTATGCGGACCGCAAGATTATCGAGCTCCTGATCGAGCCAATCAAAGCAGACTTAAATCTCACCGACGAACAGATAGGTCTTATTCTCGGCCCCGCCTTTTCCATCGTGTACGCAACTTCGGGGCTGTTTATCGGATGGCTCGTCGATCGGGTGAGGCGAACCTGGCTCGTCGGGATTGGCGTCGCGTTTTGGTCGCTGGCAACGGCGGTCTCGGGCCTCGCTACAAATTTCTGGCAGATGTTCATGGCACGATTGAGCGTTGGAGCCGGTGAAGCGACGCTTAGCCCGGCGGCCTTCTCAATGATTGGTGACAGTTTTCCGCCTGAAGAACGCGGCAAACCGATCGCCTTCTACACGATGGCTTTGGTGATTGGCGCCAGTGTCGCGGGCTTCCTCGGCGGCGGTATTTTGATTTGGGCGAAGACCACGCAAGGGATCGACGTCCCGGTGTTTGGAACGCTCGCCCCCTGGCAGCTCGCTTTCTTCATGATCGGTCTGCCTGGTCTTCTCGTCGCCGCCTGGTTTTTCTTCCTTGGCGAACCCGAACGTCGCCTGACCACGGTCGAAGATGACAGCCTCAAAGGAAACAATGTCAGCGATGCGCTCGGCTATTTGGCCAAGCATTGGGGCACCTATCTCGGGTTTGTTTCCATTGTCTGCGTGATGACCATCTGCGCTTATTCCCAAGGCTTTTTGCCCTCGACCTTCAAGCGCGTTTGGGGGTGGGAGACGGAGTATTACGCGATCGTCAACGCGACGGCGATCCTCATCATCGGACCGGCCAATATCCTGCTTTGGGGGTTCCTTTCGGACCGCTGGACACAAGCCGGGATGCGCGATGCGCCGTTTCGGATTATGGCCGCCGGCTTGCTCGTGATGGTCCCAACCCAAGTCATCGCCATGTTTATGCCAACGGCTTGGACCGCTTATGCGGTGCTTTGCGTCAACACCGTCGGGATCGGTATGATCTCGAGCGTCGGGGTCACAGCGCTCCTTCTGATCACGCCCGCGCAGATCCGAGGACAAGTTGTGGCGCTCTACTATATGGCGATTTCGATGGCTGGGCTTTGGCTCGGATTCCCCACCGTTGGAACGCTCTCATCGCGCGTCTTTGGCGAGGACAATCTCAATATCGCTGTCGGCGTGGTGCCGATCATATATGGCACCCTCCCGATCATATTGCTGCCTGTCATTTACCGGCTCTATGTGGCGCAGATGAATCGCATGAATGGCGATGCAAGCCCGGAGACGGCGCCGTCATGACACTTCGCAAAGGTTATTCTAACGGGCCGGAAGGCCAGATCCATTGGCGTATGGCCGAGCCCGCGGGTGCGCCGACGGAGCCTGATCTGTATTGCTTCTCGCCTGCCCCATTCAGCTCGATCGCTTATGAAACCATCCTTCCCCACCTGGCTGACCGGCGCCGTGTGATTGCGCCGGACTATCCAGGCCAAGGCGCGTCAGACGGAGGATCTCCAACGGCGACAATAGAAAGTTATGCCGCGTCGATGTTGGCCGTAATAGCGGACTTGTCTGGCCCCCACCCCATCGACGTGACCGGATTCCATTCAGGCACTTTGGTCGCCGTGGAAACAGCGCTTCAAAACGCGGCACAGGTGAGCAGGCTTGTGCTTGTGGATGTCCCGGCCTTTGCCCCTGACCTTCGCGCCGACTTATTGTCGTCCATGGCCGCGCCCTTCGAGCCGAGTTTGGAACTGGAGAGCCTCGCAACCGCGTGGAAGCGGTCTGTCACCAGTCGAAAAGACACCCAGTCTTTGGGGGACTGTTTGCGCTTCTTTGCCGATACCGTGGTCAATGGCCCGCGTATGAACGCGACCTTCCATGCGGCTTTCTGTTATGACATTGAGGCCAAGTTCGCAGCGCTCGACAGACCACTCACAATAATTGCCACCCAATCATCATTGCTGGACGCCTCAAGACGATCGGCGGAGATGATCCCCGGCGCTAAACTGGTTGAAGCGCTGGACATCGAGGGCTCGGTGCTCAACCAAAACGCTGAACGTTCCGCAGCTAAGATAATCACCGAACTGTTTGCGCCCTAGCGGCGGATCGCGAACACCTTTCCGCATCTCACTCCAGCAGTCTTGGTTTAGGTATCCGGTAAAATTCGACCGATCCCATTACCCGCTTGATGAGCATTCTTTGTTACATTTTGTGTTGGGCATGGGTGCTGTGATGGCGCTTTCACGAGTATACGTGAGGGATTTGAGATGAAGATCGCAAGAGTCTTCTCAAATAAAGACAGCAATT
>CAYNUI010000006.1:1702-3334 GCA_964400185.1 uncultured Hyphomonas sp. | reverse complement strand
CGTGAGGGATTTGAGATGAAGATCGCAAGAGTCTTCTCAAATAAAGACAGCAATTCCGCGATTGCACGCGCGGAAATGAATCGGACATTGATGAGCCGAAAACGCCCGGCTGACCCAAACGGATTTGATCGTCGCATCGCCGAACGCCGCGCCGCGTTCGAGTCGAACGACGTCCTCCCCGAAGTTGATCAACTCAAATTCGGTAATGAACGATTCGGCGGAATCGCGGACTCCTTCGCCTTCCCGATTGTGATGGCGGGTGCCGCTGTCGGCCTCGCCATTTTGGCGGGAGCGGTCGTCGTTCGGACCAATCCCGAATGGATCCTCAACCATTTCATTTTGCTCACGGCCGTCGTCGCAACCGCGATTACCGTGCCGCTCGCGCTCGTTTCCGGGTTTCGAGAGCACCGCAAATGGAGCAGCTATAAAGAGATGCGCTCGCTTGCCTCGCTCGATCCCCTCACGGGCCTGATGAACCGCAGATCGTTTTCTGCTTCATTGGAGCACGAGCTCAAGCGCATGAGCCGGACTGAAAAAGCCGCAGCGGTTATCCTCTTCGATTTGGATCACTTCAAGCGACTGAATGACGCGCACGGCCACCATGTCGGCGACCAAGTGCTGATCGATGTGGCTTCGATCGCTTATTCTGAATTGCGCAATCCGTTTGATCGGCTGGCGCGTTGGGGCGGCGAGGAATTCATTATTCTCCTGCATGACATGACAGAAGAAACCGCGCGCAGCGTGAGTGAGCGTCTACGTCAACGCATTAGCGAACTCGCAGTGGATGCGAATGGTGAGCGCATCAGCGTTGCCGCAAGCTTTGGCGGCAGCCTGCTTCGACCAAATCAGCCATTCGCAAAAGCGCTCCACCACGCGGATCTTGCGCTGTACTCAGCCAAATCTAATGGACGCAACCGAGTAGAGTTTACCCGCTGCTTGCAGCTCGCATCCTAGTCGACACATCGACGAAACGACGCCAAGAAGGGTTTACTCAGATCCCTCTTCTTGGGTCTTTTTATATCGCTCAAACCAAGCCAGCGTGTATTCCGTCTTCGCATTCAGGCGCGATGGTCGCCCGGCAATCCCATGATTGGTGTCCGGCATGCGCACCATGACGCTCTCTACTCCGAGCAATTGCAGCGCTTGATAGAATTGCTCGGTCTCTGACATAGGCGTGCGATAGTCCGTCTCGCCCGTAATCAAAAGCGTGGGTGTCGTCACATTCCCAACCAAAGAGAGCGGCGAACGTTGCCAATAATGTTCCAAATGCTCCCAAGGCGGTCCCGGAAACTGTGTTGCAATCTGATCGATATAGCTGTCAGCGGTCAACACTTTAGAGACCCAATTGATCACCGGTTTGGCTGAAACCGCAGCGTTGAACCGATCCGTGAGCCCGATCGCATAAGCAGTTGCGATACCGCCCGCTGAGCCGCCCGCAATGAAAAGGTTTTCGGGATCGGCATAGCCTTCGCTAATCGCCCAATCCACCGCCGACATATGATCAGCAAAATCATCCGGGCTGGAATACTTATACTTCAGCAAGTTGGCGAACTCACTGCCATACCCAATCGAGCCACGGTGATTGTCATAGATCACCACATAGCCAGCCGCCGCCATGAGCTGAAGTTCGGC
>CAYNUI010000006.1:0-1602 GCA_964400185.1 uncultured Hyphomonas sp. | reverse complement strand
ACGCCAATCATGTTTTCACCCCGGTTTTGATAGGTGAAAGCAACTTCACGATCCGAGAGCCATTGCACATTGCCCGTCCGACGATCGAGTGCTTCGGTGAGGTTCTGCTCATTCGTTCCATCGCGGTCCATCACGACAACATTGGTCGGGAGGAAGGGCTCAGGATCATTCGCCGTGCGCAGGTAGGCAATCTGCCGACCATTTGGCGAAACCTGAGGACTGAGCTCGAGGCCCGGCTGACTCGTGAGCTGTGTGAGCTCAGTCGTCGCAAGGTTGACCGCGTAGATATCCGCTTCGCGGGTCTGCATTTCCCAATCAGGGTGACGGTTTGCAGAGAATAGGATTTCTGTCCCGTCGGTCGTGAAAGACAGAGGCCCGTAATGATGGAACTCGCCAGTCGTCAATTGGCGCGGCGTGCCGCCTTCAGCGGGGATTGAGAAGATCTGCGCGTAAGCGAGGTCTAAGAAGCCATCGCTATTGGTGCGATACCGCGGCCGGTCGATCACTTGGGCGGGCGCAGCCCATTCGGCACCCTCTGGCTTTTTCGGCGTCTTGATCAGCGGCTTCGACTCGGCTTTGACCGGCATCGAAAACGCCAAACTGTCGCCATCCGGCGACCAGGTCAGATCACTCGGTCCCTCACTAAAGGTCGCGAGTAACGCATCGCGCCCGGACTCCAAATATTGGACATAGAGCGCCGTGCGTCCGTCCTGCGAGGTCATATAGGCGACGCGCAATCCGTCCGGAGACCAGCGTGGCGACGCATATGACTGGTCGGAGGCCAGCAGAGGTTCGTGATCGCTCCCGTCGAGATTGACCCGCCAGACATGCGAGAGCGTTCGATCCGTCATGATGTCATTGAAACGCCGCAGATAAAGCACTTCGCGCCCGTCCGGCGAGATTTGTGGCTCATCTGCCCATTCGAGTTCAAAAACGTCGCTAGTGGAGAAAACCGGTTTCTCAAGCTCTGCAGACGCCTGCAAGGACAGGCCCAAGGCGGACACCAAACCCAAAAATGATCTCAACATATGATATCTCTCTGATTACGGATCTGTATTCGAATTTATGAGACCCCGCGCCGCTGGCAAGCGCGACGTCGCGTTTAGTTTTGTAAAATCATTTTTGCGCCCTTTGCCGCGATCATCACGGTCGGCGTATTGGTGTTTCCAGATGTGATCGTCGGCATGATCGAGGCATCAATGACGCGCAGATTGTCGACCCCAAACACTCGAAGCCGCCCGTCCACAACGGCCGTGGGGTCATCCTTTCCTCCCATCTTGGCCGTGCCGACGGGGTGGAAAATCGTGGTGCCGATATCACCGGCGAGACGCGCAAGATCTTCTTCGGCGGCTTGATGAGCTGGATACTCTTGCGGTCGATACGCAGCGAGGGCCGGTTGGTCCATCAGACGACGGGTGACGCGGATCGCATCCGCCGCAACGGTGCGGTCCTCTTCTGTGGCAAGATAGTTTGGATCAATGATGGGTTTCGCACCGGGCTCCGGCGATGGAATGGAAACATGGCCACGCGAGGTGGGACGCAGATTACACGCGGCCACCGTAATCGCAGGAAAGCGGTGCAACGGATCGCCAAACTTATCCA
>CAYNUI010000005.1:0-32467 GCA_964400185.1 uncultured Hyphomonas sp. | reverse complement strand
CCGGCGGCTGTGCCGATGCAATAAAACGTATCGTGGACATTGGTCACCCAATCGCGAAGGGCTTCGTTCATGGCGTCTTTCAGGGTGCCCGTGCCGGAGGAAACCGGGACGATTTCAGCCCCGAGCAGCTTCATTCGAAACACGTTCGGTTTTTGGCGCTCAACGTCCGTCTCGCCCATGAAGACGACGCATTTCAATCCGAACCGTGCGCAGACCGTCGCCGTCGCCACGCCGTGCTGGCCAGCGCCTGTTTCAGCGATGATCCGGGTCTTGCCCATGCGCATGGCCAGCAAGACTTGCCCAAGGCAATTATTGATCTTGTGCGCGCCGGTATGGTTGAGCTCATCGCGTTTGAGATAAATTTTTGCGCCGCCAAAATGTTCGGTCAGGCGTTCAGCGAAATAAAGCGGGCTCGGGCGACCCACATAGTGCGCCCACAAGTCATCCATTTGCGCGGCAAAGGCGGGGTCTTGTTTGGCCGCGCGGTATTCTTGCTCCAGATCCAGGATCAAAGGCATTAGAGTTTCGGCGACATAGCGTCCGCCGAACTCACCAAAACGGCCATTTTCATCGGGCCATTGGTCCCAACTATTTCGCAAATCCATGGCTTCGCTTTCTAAACAGATTTCGCCGCATCGATGAACGCGCGGATAAGATGCTCGTCCTTTATCCCTCGCGCCTGTTCAACGCCAGAGGAAACATCCACTGCGGTCGCACCTGTCGCAGTGATCGCCGCCTCAACATTCTCAGGCGTCAGCCCGCCGGCCAGAATCCACGGCACGCCCGGCTCAAAGCCATCGAGGAGCGACCAGTCCATGGTCTCGCCATTGCCGCCTGGATTGTCAGCGTCTTCGGGCGCTGCGGCGTCGACGAGCAAGCGATCGACGCGCCATTGATCAAGTTCTTCAAGATCGTCTTCATTGGCGACGCTGACCGCTTTCCAAAGCTCGCAGATGCCAGCGCAATCGCGCCACCAGCGCAGAACCTGTTCCGGGGTCTCTTTGCCGTGCAGCTGGATCGCATCGGGTTCAACATCGTGCAGAACGTCCTCGAACAGATCTTCGTCAGGATCGACGAGAAGGATGACCGAGAGCAGCCCAAGCTCTTGCGCAAATTCGGACAAGCCGATGACTTCATCCAATTCGTCTTCGCCTTCACCCAAGACATTTCGCGGGCTTTTGGGAAACAAAACAAAGCCAGCCCAATCGGCACCAGCTTCCGCTGCTGCACGAATGTGCGCTGTGTCTGTTAGTCCGCAAATCTTCACTTGAGCCATGGCGCGTCAGGTGCGCTGCCGACCCCGTGAAGTCAAGTCGAGATTAGTCGGCGCCTAGCCCAAGCGAATTGATCAGGCCTTTGACCGAGTTCTGATCGAACTTTGCACGAAGTTTGATATATGGACCCTGCTGAGTATAGCGCGCCGCTTCAAAGTCTTCGTCTTCGAAGCCTTGCGCGTTCCAGCCGACACTCACCCAGACATTTTCCTGCGGGCTGAATCCAACACTTGGACCAATCGACCAGGCTGACGTTTTGCTGGCTTCCCCTGAGGTCCAAGACGCTTGCAGACCAACATCCACTTTTTTCGTCACATCATGACGGACTTCGCCGCCGATCAGGTGGGTCACCCCTTTGGCGCGAACGCCCGCAAACTCGGTTTTGACTCGTTTGATACCGTGGAATACGGCGAGCTGAGTGCGATCCGTGACCATGGCGTTCACAGTCAGATTATTGACAATCTTGGCGCGATTTTGAACGCCTTGTTCCGACACATGGCCGAAGTCGAGCCGATTGAGGACCACCAAGCCTTCTCCTCGCGGACGCCAGGCTGCGCCGATGCGCAGATCACTCTGCTCGCGGTTTGCTGCCTCGTTCAAACGTTCTTTTTGGTGACGACCCGCGACCGAGAACGACAGCGTCTTGGTAATCTCGCGCGCTCCACCGAGCGTCGCGACGAGACGCCGCCCAGAAGAAGAGTCACGGCTCTCCAAACGCCCAGACAAGGCCATGCCTTCGGTTTGATAGCCCGCACCGACATAAGCAGAGGTGTATTGCTCCGATCCCGTCAGCGGACTGCGCACACCGTCTTCGAGCGGGCCGATCGCAGCGTCTGGGGCCACGTCCAGCACCTCATCATCGCCGCTAATATTTGTGCGGCGCGCGAGACCACCGCTGACGGTCCAATGCTCGTTCACCTGCCACGTTTGATCGACGCCGACTGTCGCGCCGAGCCGGCGGCCAGAGTCATTGGTCAGCATGTCCGTCGCGGCGCGAACTTCTGTTCCCCCCCGCGGCTGCCAAGTGACGCCCGCAATCGTATTATTGCCCGACGCGTTTGCGCCATTGGTGATCTCATGGCGCACATTCAGCGTTGCCGTCTTGCCGAGCGTCTTGTCGATGCCGAAGACGGAGCGGCCCGGGAAGAGCGTTGACTCATCATCGCTATTGCCGCGCACATGGACCGGCTCCTCCCAGGTCGCGCTGATCGTCAGGCCCGACTCGAGGAAAGTTTTGCGCAATCCGGCGAGCAGCAAGACCGATTGGCGCGGATCTGCCGTCGCTTCGAAGTCTTCTGACACCGCGCGGACGCCGACGCTGGCGCCAAAGGTTTGGCTATCTTGCGCCAGCACGACATCAGCCACATTGCGTTCTGCGCCTTGGCTGAGATTCACTTCCCGATAGGCGCGGCCCTGCACCTCGCGGATCGAGCGGTCCTGGCCTTCTGCCAGTTCCGTTTCGCTGATCCGAGCGCTCAGCTCGGCCCCAATGCGGCGCACCGCTGAGGTTGAGGAGGCCTGTTGACCGAGGCCAAACCCTTCTGTCTCTTCCCGCAGATAACCGGTGACGCTGAGTTGTTCTGTGCGATGCGTCGCCTCGACCAGATAGGCCTCACCAGACACATTCCCCGTCTGCGTTTCACCTTCGGATGCAGCAACTTCTGCCCGCAATTCGGTGCTCTCATCGACATTCAGCGTGACATCCGCGGCGATGAGATTGGAGCCATCGACATCTTCCGTCCCGCCATCTTCTTCATGGATCAGGGTCAGTGCGGTCTGGAGCTTGCCATCCGCAAATCGCGTTTCGGCGCGCGCGCCAAATGTGACCCCGCGCTGGACCGCATCGGAGGTTTCATAGTCGACGACGATCACATTTGGATTCAGGGAAGCATCGGTTGCCGGAACGGGCAGCCTGAAAAAGAGCTCGCCGGTGACATAGTCGATTTCATAGTCTGAGTATCGGTTGAGCGCACGAGACGAGACGATTTGGTCAGGCCTAAACCGATCGCGCGTTTCGACGGTGATCACTTCCGAAGAGCGCACCAGCGGCGCTGAACGCAAAACAAACGGGCCTGACGTGCCATCGGCCGCAAGTTCGTCTTTCACGAAGACCTGATTGGTCTCTGTCGCAAACGCAGTGATCGAAACTTGCTCGCTCTCATAATCGGCTTTCAGACCTGACAGACGGCGTGAATAACGGCCAAGCTCAGCTTCCGTGAAGCCGGTCTCAAAGTCGCCAAAGATCGCCTGGAACGTGTTCTTTTCAAGCTTCACATAGACCGGGTAGCGGCTTTCAGCATCGTTATACTGCCAGGTCCGGTCGCCATAGAGCGTATAGTAAGCGTTGGGGTCGATCTCATCGAAGATCTCACCATCCGCATCGCCGCGCCGCTTAGACGTGTCGACAGCGACGGTGAGCAACCAATCGCCTTTGACGACGCCTTTGGCGAAGAACGCCAAGCGACCATCGGTCATCACGTTCTCGATGTCTTGATCAATGTCGCCATCGAACTGAACGCCCATGCCTTCCGCTTCGGCCAGGCCGACGACAATCCAGTCGCGTTTCTCTCCTTGGAGCCAAACATCGATGTCTTCGATCGATCCGTCTTCTCGCTTAACGTGAAGGCGGACGCGGCCGGAGGCGAGCGTCGGTTCTAAATCCACCCGCGCGATCCCATCGGCGCCAACCGGTATCCCTGTCGCCGTCGCAAATCCGGCCTCCACGGGCGCTTCGAATTCTTCTTCCGCCTCACGGGCGAGCCGATACGGTTCGGCCACGCTGATATCGACAATCCGCCCCTCGTGCACCGGATGTCCATCAGCATCCTCAAGACGGACCGCGATGGTCGGTTTGGTGAGTCCATCAGCGACGAGCACGGATTGATCATCAACCAGCCGGGCACGATCGACCTGATCGACAAACCAAACCTCACGCTCGATCTGCGCGGTTTCGGCGCCATCTGCATCATAGAGCTTGGCGACGAATGTGTTGGCGCCGCGCTGAATGTCGACGCCGCCCCAGCGTGAGATGGCCACATCGCGCGCGGCAGAGAGATCGCGACCGGTAAAGTTCAAGCCCGGAACCAGGCGGCCGTTCAACTCCAGCTGAACCCGGTGTCCCGGATCATGTTTGATACCAAGATTGACGGATCGACCGCGCGGTGTTTGATCCACGCGCGGATACACAAACTCAAAATCTGTATTTGATTGCGCGTCTAGCCAGCGTCCATCATATAGATCCTCGTCCCGTGTTTGCCCGACGTCCAGCGTTTCGCGTTTAGTCACGGCCTCTGTGCGGCGCAGATAGAAATTCGCGCGCCAAATCGTACCGCCTTGAGCATCGACGAACTTAGAGAGCGCGCTGCCCGCATAACGCGAATTCTCTTCACAGACGATAGGTTCATATCCTGGAGGCAGAGTTGCTTCATCAACCTGCACGACATGCGTGCCTGGGCGTACGCCCTCAAAATGGAAGAGGCCGTCGGCATCCGTGACGACATAGCGCCCCGTTTCCATATACAGTCGAACGCCAGCCACGCCTTCGCCATCCAAAATGGTTCTCGACCACGCCTCATCAGGCTGGCACGCCGCTTCAGCAACCCGTCCAACAATGGTCAGGCGAGACGTGAGGAAATCATCTTCGACGCGGACGGCCGCTTCGGCTTCGTTCGACAGAGGCGCGCCGAACCGATTCAGCGCGACCACGTGATTGACGGCCTCGCCTTGTTCGGCGCCAGGCCCCACAGAAGCTAAGTAGGTTAAAAGGACTTTTTCTCCCGGTAGAACCACACCATCTTCGAAACTCAATCCGCGTCCATCCGAAGCGATGCTAGGGTCATCAATCACTTCGCCATCGCGGCGTGCCGATCCGGCGACAAAGCGAAATCCTCGAGGAAGCGTATCGCGTAGCGTGAAAGGCGCCGGAATGTCGCCGATATTTTCAACCTCAACGGTGTAACCAATGAAATCACCAATCGCGACTTGGTCTTCGAACGCTGTCTTTCGGACTATCAGTTCACCATTTGGATCCAGCGGGATATCCAAATTTACCGGTCCGGACGCCGTTACCGTGAACGGCGCGCCATAAGAGGCGTTTGATGACACCTCAAAGGGCGCATTCGCCAATTCCGTAAACTCCGAAGACGACCGCGTCGACGGAAAGACATAACGCTCCGGCGCATCGATGCGGATTTGATACGTTCCCGGTGTGAGGATCGGGAAGAAGAAGACCCCAGGATCGCCGGGATAAGTGATGCCGCTCAAGTCCGTCACATCGATGCCAGTTTGAACCGTAGATGGGAACGTACCACTGCCATCCAATCCGAGGACCGTGGCCGGCAGCCCCGTCCCTGCATCCACAATTGTGATGCTGACATCATCGAGCAGCTCGCCGGTATAGCTGTCAAAGACACGCCCGAACGGGTCGACCACGGCGGTATCCACAGAGACTTCGGTGCTATCGAACGCATCGAGATAAGTCGCTGTTAGCAAGCTATCCTGAGGTGCTGTGAAGAGGCCATCGAACGTATCCGTGGGGACAGCGGTCGAAGGAAAGAAGGCATAGAAATGCCCCGTATCAGGTCCGTCCTCATAGAGTCGCAGCGTGATCGAATCGCCAGAATCGGCAGCAACGGTAACCACAATATTCTCGATCCGATTAGGATTGCCATTCTGACCTAAGTCCACAACACGAACGACGATCAACTCGCCGGACAAATAGGTCTCAGCCGGCACAAGGCTGACCGGCACACCTGTATCGACCGGTTTTTGAGAGAACGAGACGACCGGCTGCGCGATGGGCACAAAGGCTCCACTAAGTTCGCCAGATGGACTAAAGTCAGAACCGTTCAAGTCGACCATGATGGCGTCAGGTGCGTTCTCAACGACCCGAAAGAACTCGATTTCCGACGGCGTATCCCGCGCAACAATGGTGAACGCAGCCTCATTGGTTTGCAAAACCAAAGTGGAGGTTCCATTGTCCTGAGTGAGGGTTGCCACATTGGTGACGCGCTGGCCGAGTTCCGCTTGCGCGCGCGGAGCGTGCAAGACAGCGGCAACGAACGCAAACGCGAACGCAAACAACGCAGTCAAAAGGTGCTTCTGGAAGAAGCCCATGCCCTAATCTCCACCACCACGCGGCCTGTCTCTTTTTGGACAGATCCACTCGCTCAGTTCGGGCTGACCTTTTTCGCCGCCCTATGCGATGACGGTACCGGACTATGGTTAGGGTCCTTCTTAGGAATTCGATGAAATTTGATCTATCTCCCGAAAAAACGCAGTTATTTCTGCAATTTAGATGCGGCAAATTGTGCGCAATGCGGGGATTTCAGACACGCTAAAGCCCTCGGGTGTGGACAACACCCGAGGGCTTTAGTTTTACCTTTGTGGGCCGGGTTACTTAACCAAAGCCCGGATTACGATTTGCCCAACTTCACCCGCCGCGAGAACGGCATCGGAGAGTTGAATCTCGCAGGTCGCAACCGTGCCATCACAATCACTCGCTGCAGGCGTTGCCGGAAAGGCGAGTGTAGGGCCTGCGCCGCCGATCAAAGGATCATCAGCAAAACCAGTCGCCGTCGTCGTGTTCAGCGAGGCTGAGACGAACGTGACTTGCGCGGGCAGAATGTCGTCGATGACGAGATTAGACGCGGTCGCTGTCGCACCGGTGTTCGTCACCTCGATGACGTATTCCACGCAGGATCCCGGCACCGCTTTCGCGTTCGCCACCGCAGTCGCCGTCGCACAGGTCGTCAGAGGACCACCAGTTCCCGGTTCTTCGATCACAGTCACTGTTTTGGATGCAGACAGATCCGGAGACGCGACCGTGATTATGCCCGTCGCTGCGAAGAGACCGTCTGAATCGCCTGCTGCTTCAGCTGCGGCAACGCCGGTTCCGTCTGCCAGGACGTTTTCAGCATTGTTAATCAGGTCATTTGGCCCCGTCGCAGCGGTCGTAACGGCCGCAGGCGTCGCAGACGCTTCGAGCAAGAAGGCTGTCGGATCACGCGCTTCAGCAACCAGGGTGATGTCGTCGGTCGACGCATCAGCAACCCCTGCCGCCACGGTGCCTTCGACCTCAATAAACAGAAGAACGCCTTTCGGAACGTCCGGGGTCACAAAAGCGGACCCAGCTCCAGCGCCGATGGTTGTTGGCGTGATCACCGTGTAGCCGCCATCATCGATCGTGCCATTATCATTGGCGTCGAGCTGATAGCGAACGACGAGGCTTGTGGCATCAAAGGTGCCGCCGCCATTGTCCAAGTCCGCGATCGAAAAGGAATAGGCCGAGTTATCATTGCCCTCATTGAGCACTTGATACGTTAGAACTGCTGTAGCGCCTGGAGCTGGCGTGGCCGCATTCGTCGATGTCACGACAAAGTCGACACGGCGGTCGACGGTGAAAATAGTCGGCGTGCCTTGGGTAATGCCACCGGGTGGCGGCGTCAGGCTGTTTGTAATCACAGGTTGCGCCGTGCCGGACACGCTATAGCTCAGCTCGAACGTGTTCGAGACCGATGTACCTGCTTCAGTCAATGTATTCGCAGCGTTCGCTGCACTGGCCAAGCCGAGACATACCGCCACCGCCAGACCGACACGAGAGACAAGCCCTCGCACGCCTTGGAAACTCATTTCGCCCGCTCCACTTATATTTGTAGCTTGGCGGTTTGTCTCATAGTCGAGTTAACAGGACGCAAAAGAATTCGCGGATTTGGCAGCTAAGTCATTGATTCTACTATAGATTGTGCGCTCAACGACAGATTGAAGAAGCGCGATCGATCGCCGCCGAGGAGCCCGCCAGAGAGAAGTGGTACGTGACACGCGTATTGCGCGCAGACGTCGCCTCAACGCGCAGCTCTCTTCCCCGTTTCAGTTGACGCACCAGTGCCGCATCATCACTGTCTTGCGCAAACGCTTCGCGCCCCACGCCGAACAAGGACCAGTCCGCCCGACCAACGCGGGCTCGACCAGGTAAGTCGCCGCGGAGCTCGTAGCCGACTTTCAAACTTGGCTGATTGCGCGCTTTGCCAGAGCGCCAGTTCGAAACATAGAACCAGACATCCCCGTGATCGGCGGAACGCGGGGCCTTGTCTGTCGCTTGGGTCGCTGCGTAGCAGAGGCGTTCACCGCCAACATCTTCGGTAAAGACCACCCAGTCTGAGTATTGACGCACGACACTCGGGGCCGCTGAGGCACTCGTGATTCCCAGAACGGAAGCGGCTCCCAAGATTGCCAAACTCTTACGCAGCATATAAATTCTCCTATGTGCAATATAATATATAGCCATGCACGAATTTCTTCTGTATCAGTCTTAGGGCTGAAATAAGACAGACTAGATTAATGGGCGATTATGACTTTGTTGTCTCGCAAAGGTTGCAATTACGATCAGAAGCGCGCTTTATACGAGTGTGAAGCGAACCAGGGGAGTTTCGTGTCCCTCGAAACCACCGGAGGAAACCCGACTGAACGGGATCGACTGGCCGATTGCGTCGAGCAGATCGCGCAGGCGCGCTCGCGTGCGGCTTTCTCAGAGGTTTTCGAATATTTCGCCCCTCGGATTAAAAGCTATCTCGTGCGCTTGGGCAGCGAGGCCACCGCCGCCGAAGAGATTATGCAAGAAGTGATGCTCAATGTTTGGCGCAAGGCCGAGCAATATGATCGCCGCCAAGCGTCCGTCTCAACTTGGATCTTCCGCATCGCGCGCAACCGTCGGATCGACACGCTACGTCGGAATAATAAGCCTGAACTCGACGCTGAAGATCCAATGCTGCGTCCCGCCGAAGCGGAGCAACCCGACATCACGGTCAACCGCGCTCAGATCGAAAAGCAGGTGCGTGAAGTCATCGAGACACTTCCAGAAGAACAGCTCAGCCTGCTTAAAGCCGCTTTTTATGAAGGGCTGTCGCACTCTGAAATTGCGAAGAAATTTGGCTTGCCGCTCGGCACGGTGAAGTCACGAATCCGCCTCGCCTTCATGCGATTGCGCGGAAGCCTAGAACGCGACCACTAACGATATTACTGCAATCTGGAGCTGCATTTGCTTGACGATAACCTTGATCCGACAATATCGCCAAAAGAGAGCGATAGTTTCGAGGAGCACGCCAAGCCCATGGGCAAAGCGAACATCAACGATTTTGGTGAAGTCTATAGCAGTTATGCGGCCGGATGTTTGGATCCTGCTTTCTGCTTGATGGTTGAAACCCAAGCGGCCATTCGGCCAGATGTCGGGCGCGCAATTGCGCGTGCCGAATCGATTGCTGGCATCTTTTTCGAGTCTGAGGACAAGATCGCTCTGAGCGAAGGTGCCGCTGAAAAAGCGCTCGCCATGATCGATGCTTATGAGTCGGGCCAGCGCCCAACCATGGCCGCGGTTCACGAAGCTGGAGAAGCCTTGGATGAGGTGCTTGCCTTACCTGAGCCGCTTCGCGAAACCGTTTTGCAGTCACTGCAGACGAGCAAATGGCAAGGGCTGACCCAAGGCATTCGTCGCCTGAGACTGGATGCGGGCAGCATGGCCGAAGTCGAACTCTATCGCATCGAGCCAGGGTGCACCGTCCCCCGTCACAGCCACAAAGGGAGCGAGTTCACACTCGTTGTTGCTGGCGGGTTCACGGATGAGAGCGGCAGCTTCGGACCAGGCGACCTCAGCATTAAAGGGCCTCAGGACACGCACCAGCCGACCGGCGATGATGATGGGGTTTGCTTTGCCTTGGCGATCCGCGATGGCGGCCTCAAATTTACCGGCGTTATGGGCCTAGTTCAGCGCCTGTTTGGCCAGTAATTATTTCACAATCTCGAATTTGCGCGTCTCAAACACGGTGAGAACCTGTTTGAGCTCGCGGCCGCGTTTGAGGATCTGCCCTTGCGCCCCGAGCACCGCGTACGCCCCTTGCGCCCGCGCTAGAGCCGGCGTTTTGACCACCGTCCAATTCGGCGTTTCGGCATGTCTACGGAAGATTGCGAAGACCGCCTGATCCTTATGCGCCCCCACTGCGTAGTCTTTGGCTTGCCCCGACATGACCAGGCGTCCATACACGTCGAGAATCAGGCCCATCTCATCGCGCTGAAAAGCGATCTTCGGTTTAAGTTTTGGCTGTTTGAGCGGTGTAACTTGTGCCATGGGGCGTGTATTCGTAACTCTCTTCCTTTGGGTGACGTATATTTAATGCAGAATTGGGCAGTTTTGCCCCATTCGCGCCTTGCGGCTGTCACCGATTACGATCAGTTTGCAATGGTCGGGCGGCGAAGTCTAGCAGTCATTCCGGACCCATCAGCCCCCCCAGCCCCCCGGGGCGACTGTTTTTAGCCGCTCGACACTTATCCTTATAATGGTTGTCGATGGCGCGGATCTCAGGACGAGATCTGCGCCATTGTTTTATGAACTGATTTTTAGCTGCGCGGATTTTGCGTTCTCATTACTGGCCTGCCATAACGAAGCGGGTTAGCCCGTTGCGGGACGAAACTTGTGGCCAGTTCATGCTCGACCTTCAAAACCTAAAAAAGGCCTTTGGCGATCATGTCGCGGTCGAGGACCTGTCCTTCACTTTGGCGAAAGGGGAAGTCTTGGGCTTCCTTGGGCAGAACGGCGCCGGCAAATCGACCACGATGCGCATGGTGTCTGGCGTTTTGGAGCCGGATGCGGGCGAGGCGACCGTCAATGGGCACTCAATCATTTCCGCCCGACGAGACGCTCAAAGCCAGATCGGCTATTTGCCGGAAGGCGCACCGCTTTACCGAGATATGACGCCACTGACCTTTTTGCGCTTCATGGCCGACGCGCACAATCTCTCGCGCAGCGAACGCAAAGAAGCGGTCGACCGCGTGATCGCAGATGCTCGGATTGCGAACGTTGCCACAAAACAGATTGCCACCTTGTCTAAAGGGTATCGCCGCCGTGTGGGTCTTGCCGCGGCCCTCATTCACGACCCACCTGTTCTGTTGCTCGATGAGCCGACCGATGGTCTCGACCCCATTCAGAAACGCGCGGTCCGAGCCCTCGTCGCCCGCATGGCGCCAGAGAAAGCCATCGTCATCTCGACCCATACACTGGAAGAAGTTCCGGCCATGTGTTCGCGTGTGATCGTCATCGACAAGGGCAAGGTGGTTGCGGACGACACACCAGATGCGCTCGCTAGCCGCCGACCGGGTGGCTTAGAAGAGGTATTCATTTCTCTGGCTGACCGCCGCGAGGTGGCACGGACATGATCTCAGACTGGCGCGGCACCCTGACCGGCATTAAGTCGGCCTGGCGGAGGGAGATCTCGGCCTATTTCGCGACACCGCTCGCCTATGTTTTTGTTGCGATTTTTTTGCTGGTCCTCGGTGTGTTCACCTGGGACTTGTCGCGCTTTTTCGACACCGGGGCAGCCGACCTAGGCCCATTCTTTTACTGGCACCCCTGGCTCTTCATGCTGTTCATGCCGGCGCTTGCCATGCGTCTTTGGGCCGAAGAGACAAGCTCCGGCACGGCTGAAATATTGCTCTCGCTCCCGGTCAATCTTCCGGGTCTCGTCATCGGCAAACTGCTCGCCGCTTGGACCGTCGCCGCATTTGCACTGCTCCTCACGTTCCCGTGGTGGATCACGGTCAATATTCTTGGGCCTGCGGATAATGCAGCGATCGCGCTCACCTACTTTGTTAGCTTCCTGATGGCAGGCGCGTACCTCTCGATTGGCGCAGCTGTTTCTGCCCTGACCCGAAGCGCCGTCCTCGCCTTCGTCATCGGCGTCCTTGTGGCCTTTATCTTCACCGCTGCAGGGTGGCCGCTGGTCTCAGGGGCCGTTTCTTCATGGCTCGGCGCAGGCGCAGGCGACGCGATCGCGCAATTCTCTTTCCTGACGCATTTTGAGACGGCGCAGCGCGGTGTGCTCGAACTTCGCGGCGTGTTCTTCTTCTTTGGTTTCATGGCGCTCAGCGTCGCCCTCAATACGCTCTTCGTCGCGCATAAGCGGGGAGGCGCCCAATGAGCCCGCGCCGCTATCTCATTCTCGCCAGCGTACTTCTGATGGCGATCTTCGCCGCGGCGAACTTGCTCGCTCAGACATGGTTCTCCGGGGCCCGCGCGGACTTTACGGAAAACCAGCTCTACACGCTGTCAGACGGCACCCGCGCCACGGTCTCAGACTTGGCAGAGCCGATTGATCTGACCTTTGTCTACACCCGCAGCGTCGGCCAAGACTTCCCAGCGGTTCGAGCCTATGCCGTGCGTGTGCGCGAGCTCCTCGCTGCCTACGAAACGCTTGGCGACAATAATATTCGCGTCCGCGAAATCGATCCCGCGCCTTTCTCCGAGGCTGAAGACGAAGCATTGGCAGCCGGCCTCGTCGCCGTCGATACGAATGGCGGCGACCCGCTTTACTTCGGTTTGATTGGTCGCAATGCCGTCGATGATGAACGGGTCATCCCGTTCCTCGCGCCGGAACAAGAAACCAGCCTCGAATATGATATTACGCGCATGGTCGCTCGCCTCGACCGGCCAGAGCCTGCGCGGATTGGATTGATCTCAACACTTGCGGGTATGAGCGCGCTCACGGATGAAGCGGGCTATGCCATTCGCCGCGAGATGGGCAAGTCGTTCTCGGTCGAACTGATCGAAGAGAATTTCGTCGACCTCCCCGCCGAAATTGATGTGCTCATGCTGGTTCATCCACCAGAGTTCACCGACTGGCAGCTCTGGCAGATTGATCAATTCATTCTACGCACCGGCCGCGCGCTTATCCTGCTCGATCCGGCAGCGAAGACTTCACAGGGCACAGGGCCGTTCAATCTCACCAATCGGCAGATCCGTTCTGATCTCGATGCATTTGCGAGCGCCTGGGGCGTCCGGCTCGCTGAAGCCGCGGTCGCCGACACAGAAACCGCCCTCTCGATTGAAGCCGATGCGGGTGAGGGACGCACCACAGTGCTCCAACACCCGCTATTCCTTGCGGTGCCGCCAGCGCTGATGTCGCGCACAAACATCGTCACGGCGGATATTTCACGCACCGTTAATCTCGGCGCGCCAGGCCGATTGATCTTGAATGACGGGGCGCCCGGGCAGCGGGAAATCTTGATGCGCACAGGCCCCGCTCCGAGCGATATTCCACCAGACCGGGCCGTGGTTGATCTTTCCGCAGGCGATGCCGTATCGCTCTATCAAGCCAATGATACCGGCGCTGCGCCTCTGGCTGTGCGGGTCAGCGGCCCGCTCATCTCAGCCTTCCCAGACGGTGCACCGCCTCCAGATCTGCCGGATGATCCAATTTACGCGGAGCTCGCGCGCGCGGCGGCTCAGGAAGCGCCGCCTCATATGAGCACGAGCGCTGTAGATGCGGATATCATCATCGTCGCCGACGCCGATATGGTCGATGACGGCCTGCATTTGAACCTGCAAAGCGGCGTTCCGTTCGCTGACAATGCAGCGTTTATCCTGAACGCTCTCGACAGCTTATCGGGTGGTTCGGAACTGATGAGTTTGCGCGCGCGGGCCCCTGGGCGGCGTCCCATGGAGACCGTGGATCGTATGCGCGAAGCGGCCCAGTCGCGCTTTTTCACCGAGCAAGCACGTCTCGAATCGCGGCTCGCTGACTCGCAGCAAAGACTGGAAGAGCTACAGACTGTCGGAGCAACAGGTGGGTTCTTTGACGGGGACGTCAGCGCAGAGCTGAATGAGGCTGAACGCGCGGAACTCTCCCGACTGCGCGAAGATATTGTCGAGACGCGCAGCCGATTGCGCCAAATCGAACGCGACTTCCGGCGTGAAATCGATCAGCTAGAACTTAGGCTGCGTCTATTTACAATACTTGGTGGGCCGCTGCTGATTGGCGTGTTGGGCTTGCTCCTCTTCCTGCGCAATCGGCGCGAGGTGACATCATGAGCCAGACTCACGCTGCAACGCGCCGCAAGCAAGTTTTGATCCTATCTGGCATCGCCGTCGGACTTTGGGTCATACTGGGTCTGACCGGCCTCACGCGCACCAATCAAGGCGGTGATCATGCCCGTCTGGGTCAACCTGTCTTGGAAGACTTCAGTCAGACCCGGGCAGACGCGCAGCGGATTCGCTTCACCTTAGTCGATGAATCCTACACATTGGCACGCACGGCATCCGGCTGGGTCCTCGAAGATACGGGGGGATACCCAGTTAGACCGGAGCGATTGTCCGAACTCGCGAGCGGGTTGGAGACGCTTAGCTTCGACGAGAAACGCACGGATGATCCTTATAAGCATGACCGGGTCGGACTGGGCGATCCGCTGCAGAGCGGCAATGGCGCCTTGGTCGAAATCTTTGGAAGCACCGGAAACCTTGAGCACAGTCTAATTATTGGACGAAAAAACGACGCGATCTATGTGCGCGCGCCGGATCAAGACCAGACATTCCGCGCCGAAGGAACTTTGCCGCCGTTCTATAATCGGCGTGCTTGGATGGATTTCGACATCATAGATATCGATCCATCGGCGATACGCTCCGTTCGTATTACAGACCCAAGAAACCGCTCGCTTTATTTGCGTCGCGCGGAAGGCGGAGATTCCCGCAGCTTTCGCCCGGCCCCGCCCAATCAAACCGATTCGCTGATTTCGCGCTTAGCGGCTTCAACGACGGCTTTGGCGGTTACACGCCTGTCGCCGCTTGACGTCAAACCGGCGAGCGATCTCACAACCGCACCGATTGCACGCCATATTAGCGAGACCTTTGACGGCCTAGAGATTGATCTCAATGCGTATCGCGAACCGACCGGCCTTTGGGTCACACTTCGCGCTGTGGAAGCCGGTGAAGGCGCGCGGCGGGCCGAAGTGATCAACGAAAAAGCGGAGGGCTGGGCGTTTCGGATTACCGATTATGACTTCCAAGACTTCACGCCAGACGTGCTGAGCATTGTTGAACGCGCGAATTAGCGGCGTGAGAGCGCAATTCCGAGACGCATGAGCGGCATAGCCATCGCCACCGTGACTTTTTCGATCGGACCTTTTGCGAACTTTTTGAAGTAACGCGCCAAACTGTCTGCCTTGTGTCCCTGCACGACGCGGCTTGGCGCTTCTGAAGTCGAGCCATAGTGCAGCGCTCCTGCGCGCGGATCATACATCACGCGCCCGCCGAGATCGGTGCAGCGCCGGCACAGGTCTATATCTTCCACATGCAGGAAATATCCTTCATCGAAGCCGCCGAGCTGCGCCATGCTTTCCTTAGAGGTGAGAAAAAATGCGCCTGAAATGACCGGCATATCAACGGGCGCTGTCGGTGGTGGCGTCGCTTCTAAGGTCCAGGTGTTCCAGCCCAGCATGCTCGTCACCGCGCGGCTGAGCGTCAGCGCTTTACGGCGCGCGCCCCGCTCTTCACGCCCTCGAATGTCATAGATCTTGCCCCCGATAATCCACGGCGCGGGGCAGGTTTCAGCGACGGCTTGCATACCGGTAATTGAGTTCCAGCGCAGGACCGCGTCCGGATTGATAATCAAAAGATGCGGGCCCTTGGCGTCTGCCACGCCCCGGTTCACACCAGCCCCGAAGCCAATATTACCGTGCCCAATAATGAGGTGGGCGTGCGCGCGCGACGCCGTGAATTGGGCGAGCCAATGCTGCATCTCCGGTGGATTGCCATTGTCGACAATGAGGATCTCTGCGACGTCTGGGTCCGCGGCCAGCCCGTAGAGGCATTCTTTCAGCCGAGGTCCGGTGTGAAAGGTGACGACAATCGCGGACACGCTCATCCGGCTCAATGGGTGACCCCATTCTGGTGACGCGCTTGCAGCAGAATGACGCCAGCCACCAGCGCGACGCTCGCCCAATAAGCCTCATTCCACATGCTGAGCGAGAAACTGCTCAGTGCCAGACAAATCCCGACGAGACCGGCAGCCCCATAGCGCGCAACCGGTGGCCACTCGCTGGGTGCTTTGAGTCGCCATCCCAAGAACAGGACGAAGGAGGCCGCCAAACACGCTCCAACCATGCCCGTTTCGGCCCAGACCTGCAGCGGCATATTATGCGGATGAATGGGCACGATCGGATACTCACTCCATTTGGCGCCCATCTCATATCTCGCGGCCGCATCGGCCAGCCATTCCGGGTGATCGGCATACGTGCTTTTCCAGGTATGCGACGCCTCCAGACCATGGCCCATGAAAGGGGCCTCACCAATTTTGGCGCGCACATATTCCCAGCAATAGGTTCGCGAGAAAAAGGACTCCGGAAGCGGCATACCGGTTTGTCGGATGATCCGAATGCCGACCCCGAGAAGTGTGGGAGCCGTCGCAATGTAAAAGGCGATGCTGGTGAAGATAATTCGAAACCCGTTCTTGGGCGCGAGCTTCACAATCGCCATGCAGAGCAACATGAAAACCGTGCCAATAATCGACGTCTGCGTACCGGTTTGAGCGAAGGCAGCGAAAGCGATAAGCACAAGTCCGAGCGCTGCCAATCGCCAATAATCACCGCCTCGTCTGTGCCACATCCACGCAATCAAGAAGGGCATGAGCAACGCAAAAGAGTTTGCATTACGCAGAAGGTTTTGCGGCATCTCTCCGACAGGGTCACTGATCGGGGCCAAGAGCGCTAAGATTTGCGGCATAAACATCGCGGTGACGACGACGCTGAAGAATTGCGCCAGCGCCACACCGACAATAAGGCCGAGACTGATCCGGCTCGATCGGGTTGCAATCGCCCAGACGGCGACGAGCGTTCCCATCGCCGCCAAGGCCGTGAGGGCGAACCGAACGCCCGGCATATCCATCGAAAAGGATCCCGCTAAGACATTGCCAGTCAGCAAGGAAGCGGTTTCTGGTGACCAATAGCCCGCGGCAATCACCCAGAGTGTGAACGCAACACCCGCGAGCGCATACCGTCGGACACCCGACACATGTAGGTAAAAAACACTAAACAGGCCGGTGAGCCCGACGGCAGCGGTATACCCCTGCGCGCCCATATATCCGATGATCGGCCAGAGAACCATGATCGACGCCAATATGGGCGCAAAGGTTCTCGGGCCGAGGGTCATCTACTAGCTCACTGTACGCTTCAAGTCTGGCGCGAGCGCCTCTTGGGCGAGCATAGACTTTCCTTCATCGAGCGTCACGATCTCTTGTGCTTTAGATCCAAACCGCCGGAGCGCCAATTTGCGTTCTTCGGCTTCGCGTTGACCGACCACTGCGATGACCGGGACTTTTTGGACCGAATGTTCGCGGACTTTGTAATTGATCTTTTCAGATCGAAGATCCGTTTCCACGCGCAAGCCCATAGAGCGCAGTTCTTCTGCGACTTCTTCGGCATAGGCGTCCGTATTCTCTGAAATCGTCGCGACGACGACTTGTACGGGTGCCAGCCAAAGTGGGAACGCGCCGGCAAACTCTTCAATCAAGATGCCCAAGAAGCGCTCCAGAGATCCCAGGATCGCACGGTGCAGCATGACAGGGCGCGCTTTCTCGCCGCTCTCAGCCACATATTCAGCACCGAGTCGCTCTGGCAGCACGAAATCCAACTGGAGTGTTCCGCATTGCCAGACGCGGCCAATCGCATCGGTCAATTGGAATTCCAGTTTCGGCCCATAGAACGCGCCTTCGCCAGGCATGATCTCATACGGCAGGCCTGTGACTTTAATCGCTTCTTCCAAATCGGCTTCAGCGCGGTCCCACACCTCGTCCGAGCCAGCGCGAACGTCTGGGCGCGTTGAGAGTTTCACCGCGACTTCGGAGAAGCCGAAATCCTCGTAAACGCTTTGCAGCAGCGCGCAGAAGCGCTCTGTTTCGGAGATAATCTGGTCTTCGCGGCAGAAAATGTGCGCGTCATCCTGCGTGAACTGGCGCACGCGCATAATCCCGTGCAGGGCGCCGTGCGGTTCGTTGCGGTGGCAGCAGCCAAACTCGGCCAGGCGAAGCGGCAAGTCGCGGTAAGACTTTTGGCCAGACTTGAACACTTCGACATGCGCCGGGCAGTTCATCGGCTTGATGGCCATCATTTTCGCGTCTTCCGGCACGACGACATCGCCTTCGCCATCCGGAATGAAATCTGGCACGACGAACATGTTCTCGCGGAACTTGCCCCAGTGGCCTGACTTTTCCCATTGCGCGGCATCCATCAGCTGCGGTGTTTTAATCTCGTCATAGCCCTCTTCCGAGAGACGCCGCCGAATATAAGCCTCAACCTGCAACCAGATCTGATAACCTTTCGGGTGCCAGAAGACCGATCCTGCAGCGGCTTCGCCATCCAGGTGGAAGAGATCGAGCTGTGTGGCGAGCTTTCTATGATCGCGCTTTTCAGCTTCTTCCAAGCGCGTCAGGTGGGCTTTGAGCTCTTTCTCATTCGCCCAAGCCGTCCCGTACATGCGTTGCAGCATCTCATTTTTGCTATCGCCCCGCCAATAGGCGCCGGCGAGCTTCATCAGCTTGAACGCTTTGGGCAGTTTGCCTGTGCTCGGCAGGTGCGGGCCACGGCAAAGATCGAACCAGTCGCCCTGCTTATACACCGTGATCGGCTCGCCAGGCGGAATGATGTCATCAATGATTTGGGCTTTATAGTCCTCGCCAATCGATTTGAACGTCTCGATCGCTTGTTCTTTCTGCCAGACTTCACGAATGATCGGATAGTCGGCATCGACGATCTCAGCCATTTTCTTTTCGATCTTCTCAAAGTCTTCCGATGAGAACGGCTCTTCGCGCGCGAAGTCGTAATAGAAACCATCATCGATGACAGGGCCAATCGTGACCTGCGTATCGGGATAGAGCGCTTGCACGGCCTGCGCCAGGACGTGCGCCGCATCGTGCCGGATCAGCTCCAGGCCTTCTGGATCTTTGGCTGTAATCAGCGCGAGATTGACGTCGCCTTCGAGCGGCCGCGTCAGGTCATAGAGCTCGCCATCGACCTTTGCGGCGAGGGCTTTTTTAGCGAGTGAGTTGGAAATACTCACCGCAACATCATAAGGACTGGCACCGTCTTCGTATTCTCGAACCGCGCCGTCAGGAAGCGTGACTTTAATCATCTTCTTTGTCTTTTCATTTCTTGTCTGGCCCATGACCAGGAAATGGGCGTTCTGTCAAAGCCCAATCCCCGTAGCGCCATGGAGCCCAAAAGGGTGCAGATTTCGTTTCCAAAGGGACCGGGTCATAGCCTTTCGATCCGCCGGGCCGACAGCGCAGAACACGTGCGAGCCCCATCCAGATGCCTTTCCAAACCCCATGCCGCGCCACGCACTCAGCGCAATACTGGCTGCATGTTGGCTCATGCCGGCAATGCGCTCCAAAAAGAGCCATGACCGGTGACAGGGTGAGCTTATAGACTTTCAACAAGCCATAAGCGACGGAACGGCGAAGGCCGGACATAACGAATTGATCCCGAAAATTCTCTTAGAAACAGGTTTAAACGCTTTGACCTCAGGCGAATAGGGCGCTGGCCCTGTCTTGCACTGAGTTAGGCCGCGGGCAGCGCGTCAGCTGCCGCAGCCCGGCTGGTTCGAGCGGTCTCTATAGCCTCTAGAACGGCCTCATAGGCGAGCATAGTCGAAGCGTGGCGCGGCGGATAATCGCGTACGCCCTCTAAGTGGCGCAACTCCCAGAACCGGCCTTGCGGCGGTTCACCGCCCTCTTTCAGCATGGCACGGAGCGCGTCGCGCACTTGGACCAGTTCATCATATGTCGATCCAACGGCATGCTCAGACAGGATCGCTGTCGCGGCTTGGCCGAGCGCACAGGCTTTGGGATCGACTGCGATCTCGGAGACCGTCTCGCCATCATCTTCGAGTTTCACATCGACGCGGACTGTGGAGCCACAAATGCGCGAGACTTTCGTAGCCGATCCCTGCGCATCATCAAGCGCGCCGACATGTGGAATGTCAGCGGCAAGCTCTAAAACGCGGTTGTGGTATAAATCGACCATGACGCCCATGTCGCGCTGAAACAGGTTAAAATCAAGACCTATACGAAGGGCAGAACCGCCCAAACCCGCATCAGAACGTAGCAGGCGCCAGCCAAGCTTGCGCCAGCTAAGACCAGAACAAATCCGTCACGGGCTGTGATCGCCAGGCCAAACAGCAAAACGGTCAGACTCGGGATGACAGGCCCAAGCGGCACGAATGAAAGGGGCAAGGTCACCAAAGCCGCACCCACACAAGCGAGAGCCACGAGGTTCACAAACGGCGTTTGCGTCAGAAAAGTCAGGCGCGGTTTTAGAAACCGATCGACTTGAACAACATACTTATCGGCCATGGCGACGCCAGCGACCATGTGCTTGCGTGGGAAACTGAATTCGAGCGCCTTTTTGGGGATCCAGGGATAGGGTCGGCCGATCACCATCTGCACAGCAAAGATCAGCGTCACGAGCGCGACCAAAACACTCGCCCCCGGAATAATGGTCAGCGGACTGATGGCGATAAAGCCGAGGAGCAACAAGACCGGGCCATATGAGCGCCGCCCGACAGCATTGAGCAGATCGCCGACGCTCACTGTTTCGCCGTCTGTCTGAGAGCAGAGCGATTGCAACAAAGTACGTAGATTTCGGACCTTAGGCATCCGCCTGTCTAAGCCGAAAGCGTTGGCGCTGACAAACGATTTGGCGTTACCTTAAGAGCGCAAAATCTTTTCCATGGCTTTGCCTTTGGCGAGTTCATCGACAAGCTTGTCCATATAGCGTGTTTTCTGGGTCAAAGGATCTTCGATCTCCTCAACCCGAACGCCGCAGACGACCCCTTTGATCAAGGATGCATTTGGATGGATCTCAGGCGCATTTTCGAAGAAGGTGCGTATATCGACACCCGCAGCAATCTGTTCGTCTAGCCCGTGCTGGTCAAAGCCGGTCAACCAGCACAGCACTTCATCGACTTCCTCTTTGGTTCGGGTCTTTCGCTCTGCCTTCTGGACATACATCGGATAGATCTTTGAAAAATCGAGTGCGCCTATATCTCGTTTCGCCATCTCAAATCGCTCCCATTCCCCAGCCAAGCTCCAACTCTAGCCGCACTCTGAGGAAAATTTCAAATCACGTTCCGATCGTCGCGCGCTCTTTCTCTCGATTTCAAAACCCTCTAAGAGCCGCGCATGAATGGTTTTCTCTTAGTCGCGATTGGCGGGGCGATTGGTGCCTCGATGCGGTATGGCGTCGGGCTCGCCTTTACAGAGCATGGCGGCGTGTCTGGGGCGTGGGCGACATTGTTTGTGAATGTCGTCGGAAGCTTCATTCTTGGCGCGCTAATGGGCTGGTTCACAACGCGGGAACCTGCCTTAGAGAACACGCTCTGGTTATTGGTCGGTGTCGGCATGATGGGCGCGTTCACAACCTTCTCCGCTTTTTCGCGCGACACCGTTCACATGTTCATGACGGGTGAAGTCATGAAAGGAATGGTCTATGCGGGCCTCAATATGGTCGGGGCGCTGGCAGCGTTTACGTCTGGACTCCTCGCATTGAAAAGGCTGCTCGCATGAGCCGACAGGTCATTACAGAAACGGTGAGCGCCAAAGAAGGCGGGGTCCGCCTGGATCGATGGGTCAAGCGCCGCATGCCGATGACGCAAGGCGAGTTGGAAAAGCTTCTGCGCACCGGCCAAATCCGGGTCGATGGGGCACGCGCCAAAGCCAATACACGCCTCGAGGCGGGAATGGCGGTTCGCTTGCCTCCATTTACTTCAAAGGTCGCGAAAGACGGCGACACGCCTTGGAGCGCGCCCAAACAACCGAACAGCAAAGCACTCGCCTTCTTGAAACCGCTTATCGTCCATGAGGATGACGAGATGTTCGTCCTCAACAAGCCGGCAGGGATCGCTGTGCAGGGCGGCACCAAGCAAGGTGGACGACACATTGATGGCATGTTGGACGCGCTCTCTGATGGCGAGCACCGCCCGCGCCTCGTCCACCGCTTGGACAAAGCGACGTCGGGTCTGTTGATCATCGCCAAACATCCTGCTGCCGCCTCACGCCTTGGCGACCTGTTCCACTCGCGCGAGATGGACAAAGTCTATTGGGCCGTCACAGTTGGTGCGCCGCACCCTCCTGCGGGTCAGCTGCGCTCTTGGATGCGCAAAGGCAAGGATGAGGACGGACGCGAGCGGATGATTTTGGGTCATCATGGCGACAAGGTCTCCAAACACGCCATCACCGATTATGTCACCGTCTCAACCGCCGCCCGCCGTGCGGCTTGGGTGGCGCTGAAACCATCGACCGGCCGCATGCATCAGCTGCGCTTTCATATGCATGAGCTCGGCAATAGCATTCTCGGCGATGACAAATACATCACCCGCCGCGAGACGCCGCAGGGCGTCGCAAAGGGCCTCCATCTGCACGCTCGCGCCCTTGTCATTCCGCGCTCTCACGGCAAGCCACTGGTCGTACAGGCACCTCTTTCTGGCACCATGCGCGAGACGTTTGAAACGCTTGGTTTTCTGGAAAGCGAGGCGGGCAAAGATCCCTTGGAGCTGTTCGTTTAAGCGTCAGGCGATGGATCGCTGCGTGCAAGCACAATTGCAAATCGGCGCGCCACGCCTTATTCTTTCACCCATGCGATGGCTGACATCCTTCCTTTGGATCTTTGTGATCTTAGCATTCGGCTTTGACGCGGTTGCGCAGCCCTGCGAGCTGCAGGCGCAAGCGTCGACTGAAATGCATCACGACATGTCCGATGCCATGCCGTGTCATGACAGCATGATGATGGCGGAAGATAAAATGCCAACAGACGGGCAGGATCATCAAGCTGATACATGCTGTTGTGCAGCCATGCTGACCAATGTCGTTGCGGTTCATGGCGTTGACCTAACTCAACCTTTGCCGGGCATCACCGTGTGGGCCTCTCCGCTTCCTGATAGCGCCAATAGCGTTGAGTTTGAGTATGAGCCTCCGCCACCTAGGGCGTGATCCAAACCCTTTGGATCAACTCAACTAGGACAATCAAAATGAGAATAGGATCTGCCGCACTTGTCGCGGTATCCGTGAGCGTCATGAGCGCTGGCCTCGCAGAGGCGAGACCGGTCTCCTATCCCGATGGATGGACGCTGATGCAAATGAACAATGGCGATTTCTCGTCCTTGCACGTGCATTACTCACCCACCTTTCAGGATTCGATCGGGCTCTATTCCGAGCGCAATTGGTCTGAGGACTGGCACTTTACCGGCGTGCAATACAATCGCCTGGTCAAACGCTGGAACGAGAAAAACTCGCAAGCCAATCTCTATTTCAAAACGGGCGTCGGACAAGCCGATCCGTTTGGCGATGGTGATGTCGAGCTCGCGGGTTTTGTCGGCCTTGGTGCTGACTGGGAAACCCGACGCTGGTTCACCTCCTATGAGGGGCGAGCCTATGACCTATCCTTCGATAAAAGCGTGCGTCATTCAGCGCGGATCGGCGTTGCCCCTTACATTGGCGACTATGGCGATTTGCACACATGGCTCATGCTCCAGGTTGAAAACCACCCTGAAAGTGAAACCCCTACAACCCTCACCCCACTGGTCCGTTTCTTTTACGACGTACAGTTGCTCGAATTCGGCTATACACCCGAAACCGAGCGCTTCATGGCCAATTGGATTGTGAGATTCTAAACAGGAACAAGATGATGAAGACGATTAAACTCCTTATGTGCGCCGCAGCCTTAAGTCTCGCGGGGCCACATGCATTGGCCCAAGCCGATCAAGCGCAGTCCGAAGAAGCAAGCTCAGAAATGCTGACCGTGAATGTCAAAGGCATGGTTTGTGATTTTTGCGCGCGCGCTGTGTCGAAAGTGTTCGGAAAGAATGACGCCGTCGATCACGTTCATGTCGATCTCGACAATGGCGAAATTCACCTTGGTCTCAAACCCGGTACGACACTCTCTGATGATGAGATCGAAACCATGGTGAAGAAGTCCGGCTATGCCATGGTCTCTGTGGATCGCGAGATGTCATGACCGCGATAGATCAAGAGATCAAACCGCCCAGCGTGCTCCCCGCGACGCTGGCTTTATTCACCTCGGTCTCGACGCTGATTTGTTGCGCCCTCCCGGCCCTACTCGTCAGCATTGGAATGGGCGCGGTTATGGCCGGATTGATCGAAACGGTTCCAGGCATCACCTGGATGGGCGCAAACAAGCCGATTGTCTTTGCCGTTGCCGGGGTGGTGCTGGCCGCATCCGGTGCCTGGCAGTGGCACGCGCGGACCCTGCCCTGTCCGGCTGACCCTGAAAAAGCGCGGGCCTGTGCCCGCCTCAGGCGGATCGGGTGGACGTTTTGGTGGATCAGCGTGGTGGCCTATGCCGTCGGCGCTTTCTTTGCGTTTTTCGCGGCAGACTTGCTGCTCTAAAAACGGATTGGCGCCAGACCGTAACGGTGTGGCGCCAATTGCTTACCTTCTAGAGACCGCTCAGAAACGCCTCTAAGGCTGCATTGGTCGCGTCTGGCGCCTCTTGCTGGACCCAGTGGCCCGCGCCCTCAACAATCGTAGCACCTCGGAAGTCTGTGCACGCCATGCCTGCCATAGAGAATGAATCGACGCCCGGAACGAAGCTGCGGACAGGGTCATGCTCGCCGCCAATAAAACAAGTTGGAAGCGTCAAAGGCACGCCGCGAAACTCCGCCAGCTCCGCATGGTCGAGGTCCAGCGCGCGATAGCGATTGAAAGGGCCGTGAAACCCGCTCTTCGCGAAAGCCTCAACATAAGTGTCGAGTTCTTCGTCGCTGAGCCAAGCCGGGAACGGATCTGGATCAATCAGACCATCCAGCATTTTGGCGTCTGCGGGTTTGTCATTAAAGCCTGGCGCCTGAGCACCTTCGCCGGAAATGGAATAGTAGATTTTTCGAAGCGCTGCGCGAGGGTCTTCGCCGAACTCAGCTTCCGGTACGCCCACGTCTTGAAAATAGACCATGTAGAAGAACTTCCCGGCATAGACGGACTTCATCAGATCTAACATCGAGACCTCGCTTTGAGGCATGTACGGGACGCTCATGCCGGCGACGGCGCGGACTTTTTCGGAATGCAAGAGCGCGGTCATGTAGGTGATCGGGGCGCCCCAATCATGACCGAACAGGATGACCGGATCGGCGCTGATCGCGTCAATGACGGCTGCCGCGTCTGCCGCAAGATGTTTCAAGGAGTAGGGTCCGATCTCTTTCGGATTGGCGCTGTCGCCATAGCCGCGAACATCCATTGCTGCGACGGTGTACCCCTTGTCCGCAAAGTAAGCGCTTTGATGACGCCATGACGAGGAATGCTCCGGCCAACCGTGCACGCAAAGAATGACGGGGCCTGTACCGTTCATGTGAACAGCAATCTCGCCCATCCCGGTCTCGACCATTTTCTTCATCATCGCAGCGCCCTCTATGAATCCGCGTGTCAGTATCGCGTGGGTCTTAAGAAATGGGCAAGAGACCCCGAAAGATTAGCTCGAGTGAACCGGCAACGACGACGCTTGACTCGTGATCATAAATACGTTTATTGAACACGTTCATTTAAATGCTCTGTCGATCGCTGAGACCCGGAACGAAGCGCCCGGCCAGAGCTTGCAGGTCCTGGATTGGGCCGATCAGGAGACGAGACGTGGCCTCACTCAGCGAAAGCGGTACGACAAACCGCAAAATCACAAAGCGCGCGCCGATCGCGCGATTTTTGGAAACCTGGCTCGGCGCCCCCATCAATCTGTTAGAAGCGTCGTTGCAATATGTCTTGGTTCGGCCAACGCGTTGGATGATGCGCCATTTGGATGCGCTGTCCTATAAACTCGAAGGGACGATGACGCGGAAAATTCTGTCGAACACGCTGTTTCCGTTCACGCTGATCTTGTCCTTGTTCATTGGCTTCAAACTGGTCGAGAATGGCATTACCAGCCTCACAATTGTCGGCTTCGTGCTGCTGCCCATCATATTCGGACTGTACTGCGCGCCGTTTGAACGGTTGATGCCGTACAGTCGAAACTGGCTTGAAGGCGGCAATGATACCGCCGTTGATATTATCATGTATTTCTCCGGTGCATTCTGGAGCGGTATCTCGAAATTGATCGTCAGCGCGCTTTTCATCATCGGCATGGTCGAAGCGCTAGAGCCTTATGGGCATGATCTTTGGCCCGACCATTGGAACCCCGTGATCCAGGTGGTTATGTTCATCCTGATCAAAGATTTCTTCCGTTATTGGTTCCACCGCGCTCTGCATGAAGTGCCATTCCTGTGGCGCATCCACGCGGCGCACCATTCGGTGGAGCGCCTCTATTGGCTGAATGGCATTCGTGCCCATCCGCTTGAGATCGTTGGTCAGGCCATTTTCTATGCGATCCCACTGGCGCTGGTGCAGCCATCCGCAGAGATCGCGCTAGTCGCGATCATTCTTCAGCTCAGCATTGGGATTTTCCAGCACTCAAACATCGATCTCAATCTGGGCTGGTGGGAATACATCTTCTCAATTGGCGACAATCACCGCTACCACCACTATCCCGATAAAGGCATCGGCGACTCTAATTATGGCGGCGAGTTTATCATCTGGGATATTCTCTTCGGTACGTTCCACAATCCTCGAGATGAACGTCCGCACGACCGGATTGGGATCGGCACGGCACCGAACTATCCCATGACCGTGATGGGGCTCTACCTCGCGCCTTTCCTCCCCCGTCAAAAAGTTTTCGGGCCGGACGCTGAGGCTCAAAACGACGGAGATGAGCGGGCAGATCTCGACAATCCGACGGCGCTACAGCCGGCAGAGTAGAACCTCCGTTCGGACACAAAGGGGATGAAAAGGCTTCGCTCTGATCGGCGAAGCCTTTTTTGCTTTAAGTCCGCCGCCAGGTCGCGCCACCGGCGCTATCCATGATCTCTATGCCTTCGGCAGCAAGTTCATCGCGGATCCGATCGGCTTCGGCCCAATTCTTATCCGCCCGCGCTTGGATCCGCGCCGCGACCAGAGCATCGATGCGCGCATTCTCATCGCTGTCACCGCCTTGCTCCCATTGGGCTGGGGTTTTGCTCAGCAATCCGAGCAAAGCTCCCGCTGCCAGCAAGTCCGCCCGCGCTTCGGCCATGGACGCGTCGTCTTTTCTGTCCGCCGCGCCATTTGCAGCCCCTGCCAGACGCGACAGCTCAGCGAGCGCGATCGGTGTGTTGAGATCATCGCGCAAAGCGTCGCGGACGCCCTTATCGGCGGTACTCCCGCCTTCGGCGTCCCAGACCCGGCGCAGGGCCCCATAGATCCGGTTGAGCGTCACCTTGGCTTGTTCGAGCAGATCGCTCGTCCAATCGAGCGGCGCGCGATAGTGTCCGCTCAGCATCGCAAAGCGGATTACTTCTCCGTCCCAGTCTTTCAACAGATCATTCAGCAGGACCACATTGCCGAGCGATTTCGACATTTTCTCCCCGCCCATATCGAGGAAGCCATTGTGCATCCAATAATTGGCCCAGGTCTGCCCATGCGCGCATTCTGATTGCGCGATCTCATTCTCATGATGGGGAAACTGTAGATCGATGCCGCCGCCATGAATGTCGACCGTTTTGCCGAGATGCTTGGCGGCCATGGCCGAACACTCAATGTGCCAGCCAGGACGCCCTCGGCCCCATTTGCTGTCCCAGATCGCGTCTTCGGGCTCACCGGGTTTGGCGAATTTCCAGAGCGCAAAATCGGAGGGATCGCGCTTGCCGAGATCGACATCGACCCGCGCGCCGGCCTGGTTGTCTTCCAGGTTGCGCTTGGAGAGGCGGCCGTAGTCCTGCATTTGCGGCACATTGAAGAAGACGCCTGAACCGGTCGCATAAGCATAGCCTTTGCGCTCCAGCGTCTCGATAATGTCGAGCATCTCGCCAACATGGTCTGTCGCCCAAGGTACAATTGTCGGCGCGAGCGCATTCACCGCAGCCGCATCTTCATCATAGATCGCGGCATATTTCTTGGTGATCGTCTCAATCGCTTCGCCTGTCTCTTGGCTCGCCGCGATGATCTTATCTTCAATATCCGTCACATTGCGCGCATAGACGACAGCGTCCTCGCCATAGGTCGCGCGCAGCAGCCGGAACAATGTGTCGAACACGATGACGGGTCGAAAATTGCCGATATGAGCGCGGTTATAGACCGTGGGTCCGCAGACATACATGGTCACGCGAGACGGGTCTTGAGGTTTAAAGGCACGCTTTTCACGGCTTAGCGTATCATAAAGGCGGATCGACATTTTTTGAGCTCATCTGTCTGGAAAAAGGGCAAAGCGAAGGCTGGCTAAGGCGGGAGGCCCTAGCCGCAAATACAGCAGCAACAGATGGTGCGCATGTGCATCGCAAGCTCCTTTAAGCTGGCGATGCCTTAGGCCTGCGCGAGCCTTTTGGCAATGGCTACAGTTCGCCGAGCTCTATCAGAGAGTTCGTACTCGCCAGGATCGCATCCTTGGCCGGGATATAGTCGATGCCCAAAACAGATTTCGACTTCTCATTCGTGAAGCCCCGATGCTTACCGAGTTCAGGCACAATCTGCTTTAGGGTTGGATTGACCACGGTCAGCATGCGCACAAACCAGCTCGGCAATTCGCCTTTGGGGAGCTTGCGGTCTGGATAGGCTTCGCGCAGCACATCGCCAATATCGGTGAAAGACAGCACTCGGTCGCCGACGATGAACCGCTCACCTGCAGCTTCGGGCTTCTCCATCGCAGCAACATGCGCGGTGGCAACGTCGCGGACATCAACAATTCCAAAGGTCAGCTTCGGGAAAGCCGGAACCTTGTTCAGCATCGGCTGCGTCACGAGTTCCAAAGAAGCGGACACGTCTCCACTCATGGCCGGACCGAGCACCGCAACAGGGTTGATCACCGCGAGCTCCAGGCCTGCGCCGTCACTCTCGACAAAGTCCCAAGCCGCTTTCTCCGCGATCGCCTTGGAGCGCGTATAGGCGGTATTGTCTTTGATATTGTCAGGGTTCGACCAATGGCTTTCGTCCAAAACATCAGGGCGAGCATCGCCCCATCCGTAGCCGATTGAGGCAAAGGACGAGGTCATGACGGCGCGTTTTACGCCCGCAGCCTTCGCAGCCTTCAGCGCCCGCAAGGCGCCTTCCTTTGCAGGAACGATGAGTTCGTTCGCGTCTTTCGGGAGATTGTTCGGGATTGGTGACGCCAAGTGTTGAAGGTAAGTCACGCCCTCCATGGCTTCGGCCCAACCGTCATCCTGGGTCAGGTCGGCGCTGACGAGTTCAATCTCAACAGGTTTGCCCGCATACGCGCTCAAGGTTGCATTGAGCGCGTCCGCCTTGCTCGCAGATCGCGCTGTGCCGCGTACCTCATAGCCTTTCTCGACCAAGGCTAAGATGGTATGAGATGCAATGAATCCGGTAGCCCCGGTCACCAAAACTTTCGTCATAATACGCCCTTCTTTTTGAGAATATTGAACGAATTATTCGATATTCACAAGAGGGGCGCTGATCACGATTTCGTTTTGCCGTTCACTCGCTCGCGCCAGCCAATGTACAAAGTCGATGTGACAATAATCGCTGCGCCGATCCACACGCTCACACCTGGAATCAATCGGAACACCCAAAAATCTGCCACAGCGGCCATGGGCAGGCGCAGATAATCCATTGGTGAGAGGAAGGACGCGTCACCGATGCTCATCGCATAGATGAAACAAAACTGAGCGCCGAACCCAAAGGCGGCCATCGCCAAAATGAGTCCCCAGTCTTGCAGTGAGACTTCATGCCAGAAGATAAACAGGAATGGCGCAAGCAAGATGCTGGAGAGCAGGTTCGCGTAGAGCAACAGGACCATGGAGGGCAGCTCTGCGCTTAAAAACTTCACCATGACGATCGCAGCCGCAAGACTGAATGCACTGATGAGGGCGACCAGGCTGCCAAGATCAAATCCGGTAAGATCCAGCGCCCCAGGACGCCAGAAAAAGAACAGGCCCGGCATGACCATGACGAGCACACCGAGAAATCCAATAACCAGCGCCGCCCAACGGTGCGGCCCGACAAACTCCCGCAAAGCGAGCGCCGCGAGCAAGGTCACAAAAAGGGGCCGCGTAAAACTAATCGCGTTGAACTGAGCCAGGGTCAGCGTGAAAAAATCGGAGACGGCAACGATCGCCAATGTAAACCCAAGCGTTCCTGAGAGGCTTCGTAAGAGCAAAAGGCCCGGTCGCTTGGTCTTCATTTTTGAAAAGCCGATCATGGCGACGAACGGAATCGCCATCAGCATGCCAAAAAATGCCCGCCAAAATGCCAGGAAGACCGGGTGAACATCGGAAGACAGTAATTTGTTGAGGAGAAGGTAAACCGTGAAGCCGACCCCGGACAGGACCATCAACAGAGCGCCTTGCAGATTTCCTGACAGGGCACGTTTGTTAACGTCTTCGTAACCGGATGCTTCCTCCTTATCTGTCATGTCCCACTTCTCCGCAGCCGACCTAGAAGCCATCGACCGCCTTTGGCGATCAATTCCAGCAGATCATGTCTGGACCGGATGGTCGGCCACAGGTGAAGAGCCAGAAGAGATCACGCTTTATCGCACGCGCGCGCACTGGCGCCGATTTCCGTTGCGAAAGTCAAACGGCGAATTCGTTTTATTTGACGACCGTGGTGCAGAAGTCGCGCGCTCGGACAGCGCCGACGCCCTCCTCAAACAGGTTGAATCAATTCCAGGCCTCGCCGCTTAGTCTTTTAGATTAGGCGCTTTGACCGCTTTTCATCGCTTCCGCCATTTGCTCAGCTTGCTCGCGTGTGATGCCGAGCGCATCGAGCAATGGGCCCGCCATGTCTTCATTCCAGCTATGCGGTGGGCCGACCGTCATGCCGCCGTCGACCAGGAATTCGCCACCGGTGATGAAGCCCGCTTGGTCTGAGCTGAGATAGGCGGCCATGTTGGCGATGTCGACGCCGGATCCGGTTCGGCCAATCGGCTGCATCGCGCCGCCCGCTTGCGCGACCATTTCGGCCATTTGATCGGCTTGCTCACGCGGGAGACCGAGCGAGGCACCAAAAATCGATGTCGCGATAAAGCCAGGAAGCACCGCATTCACGCGGATCTGATATTTTGCCAACTCCGCGGCCGCGAGTTTGGAAAAATGCGCCACCGCTTTCTTCGCGACCGAATAGGTCACCGGCGCATAGCCCGCGCACACAGCTGAAATCGAGGATGTGTTGATCACGCTGCCACCGCCGCGCGCTTTCATGTGTGGGATCGCAAAATGGGTTCCGACGAAAACCGACTTGAGCAGAAGATCCATGGTGAACTGATAGCCATCGAGATCCAACTCTTCGACACTGGTTGGCGTGCCACCGCTGCCCGCATTGTTCCAGAGGATGTCGAGACCGCCAAATGTATCGACCGCAGACTGCATAAGCGCTTCCAAGGCGGCCGGGTCCGTCACATCGCAGTGCTTATAGGCCACCTTGTCGGGGCCAAAACGAGTGGCGATTGCTTCGCCTTTCTCGTCCTGAACGTCCGAGACGATGACTTTTGCGCCGGCCTCGACGAAGACCTCAACACCCGCAGCTCCGATGCCGCTTGCCGCGCCGGTGATCACCGCGACCTTGCCTGTTAAATCGACCATGCGGCCCTCCAAATTTATGATTTCTGACAATGGGCGCTCGGACGCGCGCACCGTCAAGGCGAGTCGCCGCGTAAATCGGGTCGGTTCTTCTCGCCTTTTCGAAGGGCACGCGGCTCCTGCCACAAACTGGCAAGAGTGACTGCTAGTTATGTCCTAACTACTCACCCAAACGCGAGGACACTCATGTCGTACACACCCCAACACTTTGCCTGCTGGTTCGAAATTCCAGTCACCGATCTCGAAGCGTCTAAAGCCTTTTATGGTGCCGTCTTCGAAATGGAGCTGGTGACCGATAATTCTGGTCCCAATCCCCTTGTCATGTTCCCAGTGAACGATGCTGAAGACGGAATTTCAGGGCATCTTTATCCAGGTGAGCCATCAACCGAGGGATCAACCATTCATCTTGTCGTTCCGGACTCACTCGCCAACGCCCGCGCACGGGTTGAAGCGGCCGGTGGCAAAGTGGAATCTGAGAACATCTCAATCCCCGCCGGACAGTTCTGTTATGCCCGCGATCTCGATGGCAATTCGATTGGCTTGTTCGAGTATAAGACTTAATCGTCTCTCCCTGGGAAAAACGAGCGCGGGGCGCCATGCGCTCTGCGCTTGACTCTTAGCGTCTAATCCTGTTTTAGACGCCGCTTCAGGACGGGTCGGTGTGGAGCTGCCGTTGCAATCGTTACTTTCACTCGGAGAGTAACCAGCCCACGTCAAAAATTGAGGTTGAATATGTCACGTCGTCACTCGGCGAAGTACAAGATTGATCGCCGTGTTGGCGAGA
>CAYNUI010000004.1:21554-32570 GCA_964400185.1 uncultured Hyphomonas sp. | reverse complement strand
AAGCATACAGTTTCTCGCCTGAGGCCACCAATTGAAAATGATCGCGCGCGTGTGGCGCATCCGGAAGAATACGCCATTCCCCGGTGACCACATTATAGACGTCGAGCCAGGGCCGAGCACCATCTAGGTGACCGTTGGTGATTCCGCCTGCGAGATAAATTTCGTCGCCAATCACGACCGCACCTGCACCCCCCCGGCGACGGTGCTCTGGAATGGCATGGAGATACTCGAACCGATCTTCCTCTGGATAGTAAGCAATGACGCGATCAACCGCGGTTTCCGTCGGCCAAGGACCGGTCATAGCACCGATCACATAGATGGCGTCGCCATGAACCACGGCCTGAAAGTGGTGCAACTCAATCGGCGTTTCGGATTTCGACTCCCAGATACCGGTTTCAGGATCATAGACGTTCACGGGCTTTATCCCACGACCGCCGAGCAGATAAAGCCGGCCCTTGTAAGCAACAAGCGAGGCTTCATGCCGCGCTGATGGCGCAGTCTCCGTGGTGACGGTTTCCCAAGCCCAATCGATCTCTGAAGGCGGCACCGATTTGACGCATGAGGTGGAGAATACCAAAGCGCTCAATATCGCGCCGACTAGCAACCAGATTCGTCTTAGGGGCATCGTCTTCATCCTTGAGCTTACATTCGCTCATGGGTATCTCATTGATATGACAACGATGTCAATTGTAAGGTGCGACGTCTTCAATCACACCCTGTTCGCACGCGGTTGGGGTCGGCGACCCAATCGAAAGCCGCACTCAATAGCGCGCGATAATTTGGATCGCGATACGACTCAAAATGGTGACCAATGGCCGAATACACCCCGCGATAACAGTCGCTTTTCGTTGTCCACACCAGAGGGTGGTCTTCGGGTGCAGCGCCCATACTCAAGTCTTCCGGCCATCGCTCAACGACGGTGTTGGTCGGCGAGTAAGAAGCCTCATCGATCCCGATTATGGTTTCAAACAGATCTGGATTCGGCACTCTGTCGAAACTATACCATTCGTCGCGGTGCTCCCAATCATTTGGCAAGTCGTCAGTGATTGGATGGGTCGGGTCTAAAACGACGAGGCGCGCCGTCTGAAATTGAGGGGCCATCGTGTGACCGATAAACCGGGCGCCAATCAGGTTGTCCTGGTACCAAGACCAGCCCATCAAACTGAAGTCCCCGGACCCGTGCAAACCCAGCCAAGCGCCGCCTTGATTCATCCAATCCTCGAACGCTGCGCGTTCTTCAGCAGACAAAACTGACCCGGTGACATTGTTGAACACAATGACTTCAAAACGGGCCAGGTCGTCCTGATTGAAGACAGCGGGGTTCGCGGTTGTGAAGAAGCCAAACCCTTTTTCGCTCGCGAGTTCTGCGAAGAATAAATCGGCTCCAGCGATTCCGTTATTGTGACGCCAGCCTGCGGTTTTGGAAAACACCAACACGGCCGGCGCGGGTACATTTGGACCGACGATCGGAGCTTCGTTGGCGACCGAAGGGGTCGGTTGGCACGCTGCCAATCCGTACACGCACAGGCTAATTCCCAAACCGCGAACAAAACGGCGAGTCTTTGCGCTCAAACGACTGAGAGCTTCTGGCGCAACGAGAGACCGCACGTCCTCAGCCATGTCCAGCCGCGACACATTTTTGAACATAAGCCGCATGGTCCGGCATGGCGTCAGACGCGCGCGCGATCACTTCGGCCATACTTTCGAGGCGCGCCGTCATTTCGGGACCATCGAAGCGGTTCGCAATTGGGTTCCAACCCTCTGGCTCAATGCCTTGGCCGTGCATAACAGCGAGCCAACTGGACTCGGTGAACAGCTCATTGCTTTCGCGGAAGATGCGGCCAGCCGAACGATATTGATCGATTTTTTGTTGGAGCGTGTCCGGGACCGGAAGGGTCTGACAGTGACGCCAGAACGGCGTGTCGTCTCGTTTGGTGGCAATATAGTGCAGCACCAAGAAGTCGCGAATTCTTTGGTACTCGAACAGCGTGCGCTGGTTGTAGGCGTCAATATCCACTTGTCGAAAACGTTTGTCCGGAAACAGCGCCAATAACCGCGCCAAGCCGGTTTGAATCAAATGGATCGAGGTCGATTCCAGAGGCTCCATGAACCCAGCGGCGAGCCCTAATGCGAGCACGTTCTTGTCGAAGAACTTGCGCCGGTGCCCGGTTTGAAACCGCAATTGTTTCGGGTCAGCCGTTGGCGCCCCATCGAGTGTGCTCACTAAGGTCTCACAAGCCGCGTCATCGCTGACAAACTCGCTGCAATAGACATGTCCGTTGCCGGTTCGATGTTGCAATGGGATCCGCCATTGCCAGCCTGCATCTCGCGCCGTGGACCTTGTATAAGGAATGATCGGATCGGTCTTTTCGCAGGGCAATGCAATCGCGCGGTCGACGGGCAGCCACCCTGACCAGTCCTCATAGCCTGCTTTTAGAGTCTGCTCGATCAACACGCCGCGAAAGCCCGAACAATCAATGAAGAACTCGCCGGAGACCGTCTCTCCGCTTTCCAGCGAGAGCGACTCGATATGGCCGGTCTGATCGTCCTGAAAAACCGACGCGACCCGACCTTCGATGCGTTTCACACCCCGTTGCTCAGCGAAGTTTCGTAAATAAGCCGCGTAAAGACTCGCATCGAACTGGTAAGCATAATGCACGCCTGCCAGCACAGAACGCGGATTGTTCTTTACCGGATGGATAAACTTGTTTTGGCGACACGCTTGCACCATCAGCGAGAAATCAAACAAGTCCCGATTGTAACCCGACGCTTTCGCCCGCAACCAATGATGATGTAGCGGCAGCGTTTCGACATCCGTCGCAAAGTCACCGAAGGGGTGAATATAAGACTCTCCGAGCCCGCCCCAATTGACGAATTCGATGCCCAGTTTGAACGTCGCTTTCGTCTCCCGAATGAATGCGTTCTCGTCGATCCCGAGCATTTGATTGAACAATAGGATGGGCGGGATTGTCGCCTCGCCAACGCCGACCGTACCAATCTGTTCACTCTCAATCAGCGTCACGGACAAGCGCTTTGCATCAAGCACATGTGCCAATGCCGCCGCGGTCATCCATCCGGCCGTGCCGCCGCCAAGAATGACAATGTTTTGGATCGCGTTGGGATCGCTCATACGGACTCCACAGAACGTGTTTGATTGATGCCGCAATAGCGGTCGATGAATTGTTGGTGCGTCGGCATGGCAGCCACCGTTTTTCCGATCAAACCGCGCATATTGGCCAAGCTTTGACTGAGATTGGAGTCGCTCAAACTGTCGGCGACGGGATTGTAGCCCTTTGGCCCTCGCCCCTGCCCTTGCATGACCGCCAACCAACTGACGACAGAGAACAGTTCATCTTCATATCGGAAGAAGCTGCCGCTGCTCTCAAGCAAAGCCATTTTGTGCGCGAGGGTCTCCGGCAGCGTGAGGTTTTGCACATATTGCCAGAACGGCGTGTCGGTCCGTTCGGTCGCGACATAATGCAATAGAATGAAGTCCCGCGTATGCTGATATCCAACGCTCAGCAGACGATTATATTCGTCGCGCTCTGTCGGATTGAACGCCTGGTTTGGAAACAAGGCCAGAAGCTTCGAGACACCCGATTGGATGAGATGGATCGACGTGGATTCGAGCGGCTCGAGGAAGCCCGCTGACAATCCAATCGCAACGCAGTTGGCGTTCCAAAACTTTTTTCGCCGCCCGGTCACGAACCTAAGGTGACGCGGTTCAGCAAGCGGTTCGCCATCCACGGCATCCATCAAGATTTGCGTTGCCTGCTCTGCGTCCATGAACCGACTGGAATAGACATGCCCGTTTCCGACCCGGTGCTGTAGTGGAATACGCCAGGTCCAGCCTGCCTCGCGGGCGGTGGCGATTGTGTAGGGTTTCGGAGGTTCAGTGCTATGTGTTGGGAGCGCGACGGCCCGGTCCATGGGCAGGAGATCGCTCCAATCCTCATAGCCAGTCTGCAAGGCGCCTTCGATGAGCAGACCGCGAAAGCCAGTGCAATCGACGAAGAGTTCCCCTTCAATCCGTTGACCGTCTTCTAAGTCTACAGACGTAATGAAGCCATCCTCGCTGCGTTGGTTCACCGCTACAACTTTGCCTTCGAGCCGAGTAACCCCACGCGCTTCGGCGTATCGACGCAAGAAAGCTGCGTAACGCGTCGCATCAAAATGGAACGCATAACCGATGCGATTGAGCACCGAGCGTGGGTCACCATCCGGACGTATAAACTTGCCCGAATAAGCAGCCGACGCGTTCAATGAATATGCATCGAGGGTGGTGTCCGACTCCATCTGAGACAAGCGAATCCAAAAGTGATGAAAATCAGTGCCCTCTAGATCGAAACCATACGTCCCAAACGGGTGGAAGTATCGATCGCCCAGCTTTCCCCAATTGGCGAATTCGATCCCCAATTTGAACGTGCCGGACGTCTCGCGGACAAACTCGTTCTCATCGATGCCGAGCATGCGATTGAAATCCGCAATTTGAGGAATGGTCGCTTCGCCGACGCCAACGGTCCCGATCTCTTCGCTTTCAACTAGCGTAACCTTCGTCGTTTTGGGGAGAAAGCGCGACAGTGCGGCCGCCGTCATCCAGCCTGCGGTTCCACCGCCGACAATCACGACTTGGCGAATAGGATTGCTAGACATTGACCACATCCTTTGGGGCGCAAGCTTCGATATGCGCCGCGATCTCTCGTTCGGTTAGGGACTTCGCGAGACGCCCCGTGCGGCTCGGCATAGCGCCGCTGTATGAGAATGCCGCGATCCACTCTTGAGGCTCAAATAAATCATCATCCATCGGCGCGATCCGCCCCACGCTTTGCCAAACCGCCAAACGGTGTTGAAGGCGGGGAGGCAGATCTTGCGTTGCAGCCCGGCTCCAAAGCACGGACTGCATGTCCGTCATGAACGCGGACATGGACGCCAACCGGCGCTCATACTCTTTGGCGGAGAGGTCTTGATCGCTCTCGCGCCAGGGCCAGCAATCGATCAAGGCGAGCACCGTTTGGTGAACCGCTTGCAATCGCAAAGTTGCGGACGCTCGCAGAGGCATTGCAGCGGCGCCAATAAGACGCGCAGGGCCGCCCGGCACAAAATCTGGATCGGCCTGAACCACATGCTCAGATACTTCCGTACACGGCTTTACACCAACCTTCGTCGCGATCGCTTTCAGCGCTTGAGAATAGCGGCCCGCTTCAAACGCGAATGCGCCGGATGCATTTGGCGAAGCAAAGCGCGTGAGTGGACGCGTTTCACCAAGCTCATCGCGGGCGCGCAACCAAACAGATGTAAAGCTCACCCCCTTCAAGGGCTGCCCGAGACTATTGAACGGCATCGTTTGATCGTCCGGCCCTGTCCAAGCTTGCACCGGCCGCCCACCAATATGTTTTGGGTTCAGGCCGATGCTGACATGTGTGCGGACCATATCCGGCCGCGCGATCACGATCTCTGTTTCCGCCACAGCCGGCGGCGTCTCAAAAACTTGCAAAGGCGTCCCCGCCAGCGGAGCAAATCGCGCCAACATCGTTGCCGTTAGCCATGCGTCCAGCGGCGGTCCAACAATCGTGACAGGGTTTCGTCCAATCATCCGTTCACGCCTTCGAGTGCAGTTGGACAATGTCGAGAGATCCAGTCGCCATGATCCATCATCTGGTCGGCAGATGTTCGAATGTGCGCCTTCATGCCCTGTAGGCGCGATTTCATTTCTTGCTCGGGATATTCATCCACGCGCGGGTCATAGTAATCTGGCCGCACACCTTGCCCTAGATATACCGCGAGCCAGCTGGGCTCCAAGAAAAGGCCATGATCGTAGGTCTGGACTTGTCCGCGCGCGCGGAACAGCGCCATTTTCTCTTTCAGACTGTCGGGTAACTCTAAAGCCCGCATCATATCCCATAGCGGCGCATCGGTTCGCTCGGTCGCATGATAATGGAGGATCAGAAAGTCTCGAATGCGCTCGAATTCTAGGTCCATCATGCGGTTGTATTCAGCGCGCGCGATCTCGGCGTTATCACCATCCGGGAACATCTCGATCAGGTAAGTGATACCTTGCTGAATGAGGTAGATGCTGGTCGATTCCAGCGGTTCTAAGAAGCCGCCAGATAATCCGACCGCAACACAGTTTTTGTTCCAGAGCTTGCGGCGCTTGCCAGTGACAAATCGCAACTGTTTCGGATCGGCCAAAAGCGGTCCTTCGAGTGACTCAACCAAAGCGTCGGTGGCCGCCTGATCATCGAGAAACTGACTGCTATAGACATAGCCATTACCTGTGCGGTGCTGGAGCGGAATGCGCCATTGCCAACCGGCTTCACGCGCCGTCGCTCGGGTGTAAGGCAAGAGCGGTCCGGCATGCTCGCACGGCGCAGCCACAGCGCGATCACAAGGCAGCCAGTGCGTCCATTCCTCGTATCCAGTGGCGAGTGTCTTCTCGATCAGCAATCCGATGAAGCCGCTACAATCGACAAATAGATCACCGTGAATCTCGCGCCCGTCTTCTAGTTTGAGCGTCTGTAGATCGCCGTGATCGTCGGTGCTAACATCGACCACCCGCCCTTCGATCCGCGTGACACCACGCGCCTCAGCATGACGCCTCAGATAAGGCGCATATTGCGTGGCATCGAATTGATAGGCGAAACGGAATGTCGAGAGCGCAGATCGGTTGTCTTCGCTCGGCGGTTCGAACTTGCCGAGTTCAGCCGCCACAACAGGCAGTGAGAAGTTAGAAATTGTGCCGAGCTCATCGGCGAAGCGTCGCCAAAAATGATGAAATCCAACCCCATCGTTCGGAATGCCGAAATCACCGAACGGGTGGATATAGCGATCGCCGATGCGGCCCCAATCAACGAACTCAATTCCAAGCTTCACGGTCGCGCGCGTCGCTGCCATAAAGTCGTATTCATCTATGCCAATCGCTTGGTTGAAGAACCGCAAATGAGGCAGCGTGGCCTCACCGACACCGACCGTTCCAATCGCAGCCGACTCGACCAAAGTGATGTTCAAACCGGCATTCGCCATCAGGCTGCTCAGTCCAGCAGCCGTCATCCAACCGGCGGTCCCTCCACCGACGATAACAACATTCAAAGTTGAGGGCTGTGTGGCCACGATTCACCCGTTCTTATCGCGTTCCATCAACGCTGCTTGGAGCTTGTATCACCCACATATTGTACCACGTTGTCAATTCGTGCAAAGCCCTGATTCCGTGCAGGTCTTTAACCCTGATACGGTCCCGTCGATTGCCGTCGCACAAGGACGTAAGGCAGTGTCTTCGTTTCCCCGTCGATCCGCGCCTTTTTCCCCGAATTTTGGATCAACATCTCCATCGCGACGCTGCCAAACTCATAAAGCGGCTGGCGGACCGTTGTGAGTGCCGGCCACATGGTTTCAGCGATTTCAGAATCGTCGAACCCGATGATCGAAAGTTGTTCCGGCACTTGCACGCCTGCCTTGTGCGCTGCGACCAGGACGCCCGCCGCCATATGGTCGTTGGCGGCAAAAACAGCACTTGGGCGTTTGTCCTCTGGAAGCGACAAAAGCTCGGTGCCGGCGCTCAGACCGGATTCAAAATCGAAGGTTCCGGGGCGCACCAGTTCCGGGTCGACGGTCAGGCCCGCTGCCTCGAGCGCCTCGGTGAATCCTTGAAACCGAACATGCGTTGAATCTTGGTCTTCTTTACCGCGGACAAAAGCAATGCGCTTATGTCCCAGCTCAAGCAAATGCTGAGTGGCTTCAGTCGCGGCGGCAAGATCATCAATCGTAACAGTGCCCCCGCCATCTTCGATATCATTCGGGCCGATCCGGATCACCGGAATACTCATCTCTGACATGACTTTGCTGATTTCGGGATCATTCGACATAGGCGGCACGAGGATGACGCCATCGGGCTTGCCGCTGTTGACCAAGGTCTCAAACCAGGTGCGCAATTCGTCGATGCCTTTAATCTTAGCCTGGTCGAGCATGGTCACGACCATCCGATAGCCCGCGACTTGGCACGTCTGAAGGGCTCCAAACTGCACCGAGTTTACAAAGTTGCTTCTCAGCGAATGGCTGAACAAATGTATGCTGTACGTGCGGTTAGACCGCAGACTGCGCGCCGAGGCACTGGGAACGTAACCTAACTCGCGCACAGCCTCGCGAACTTTTTCGCGCAACGCCAATTGTACATGCGGCTCGTTATTCAACACCCGAGAAACGGTCTTAAGCGAGACTCCAGCATGTCGCGCTACGTCGGTCATTTTGGTCATTCTAAACTTCACCCCTCACCGTTTCTGGCTCGTCGATGGCTAAATTGTCAACGATATCAGCGTGAATTCGCCGATCTAACGGCATTAATATCACCGGTATGATACTGACAAAAAGTAACAGTGCCGGACAAATGGCTAAAAATGTCACCAATCCCTGCCCGACTTCGGGCGCTTGGACCAAGGCGTCTTTGTCATAGCCAATCAAACCTAAGACTTGCCCAACAACGAAGCCCATAAATCCGCCAGAGATTTTTTGCACCACCAAGACAGATCCGAAGACGACCCCTTCTGATCGCTTTCCAGAAGCGTTTTGGCCATACTCAACCGTATCCGGAATGAAAGACCAAAGCAGGACAGCGAAGGCCCCTGTGCAGAGACCAAAGGCGATGATTTGCAATGGCACACCGCGCAGCAAATAAGGCCCCAACAGCAACATATGCAGACCAGACAAGGCGATCAGGGTCGAGGAAAGCACCCATGCGGGCTTTTTTCCGATGCGGCGAATAAACAGCGTCCATAAAGGAATGCCCATCATGGTCGCCAAGGCAAAGGAGGTCAGGACAACTTCCTTAGAGGCAAAAGCTGGCTGATTGCTGACAATGAAAAAAATCATGGAGATGTTCATGCAAGCCATCGCTCCAGACTGCAGAACGATCATCCCCAACAAGTACAATAAAGCCTTGTTGTTTGAGAGCAGACGCACAATTTCTCCGGCCGACAGCTTCGCGCGTACCGTATGTTTGGGGAGCGGTTTTTCTCGGGTTCCAAAGAAACAGGCGATCAAAGCGCAAGTGGCCAAAGCCCCTCCGATCAAGGCGGTCATTTGAAATCCATGCGCGGAATACTCTTCTCCCCCGCTGAAGTAACGGATCAAAGGCGGGAATTGGCTCGAGACGACCAACATTCCGGCGAACGCCGCGAACATCCGAAATCCCGTAAACTCGGTGCGTTCGACGCTATTATAGCTGATCCTCGCTGACAGTGCCGCGTATGGAATCGCGACGAGCGTGTAGGATAATCGGAACAGGATGTTGACCGCGATGAGGACCACCAGCAGCGTCAAACCTTCAAATGGCGGGACCCAAAAGAGGAGAATGAAACAGGCGGCGAGGCCAAAGCTCCCAAATAGAATGAAGGGTCGGTACGTGCCATATCGCGTCCGGACCGGCTCAGCTAAAGAGGCGACGACCGGATCGGAAATCGCATCCCAAATCATTCCCGCAAAGAAGATCGTTCCTGCTACGCCTGGCTCAATGCCGACGATTGTTGTGTACCAAAAGACCAACCATATGGAGAGCGTGTTCCAATAGATATTGAGTCCAAAGTCACCGATTCCATACCCCGCTAAAGTCCTTAGCTTGGTCATTCAAAGTTGCTCCCACTTGGTCGTGCCAATAGGCATGCCAGCATCATACCAATATCGACAAGAGCAAAACCGACATCAGTCCGGAGATGGCGATCAGCCCTGTGGAAACCGTCCACGTTCGCAGCGTTTCGGCCTCATTGATTTGAAACAGCCGGCTGACCAACCAGAAGCCGGAATCGTTGACGTGAGAAAAGCCGCTGGCACCGGCGGCAATGGCAATCGTTACCAATCCGAGTTCGGGCGCCGTGAGATTGGCTGCAGCGACGATCGGCGCCGACAGTCCTGCTGCCGTGATCATCGCAACGGTTGCACTGCCCTGCGCCAATCGCACCAGAAGCGCCAATGCGAAGCCCGCCAGAATAGGCGTAAAACCAAACGACAAAATGCCTTCCGCCAGCTGAGCCCCGGCTCCGGTGTCGACCAAAACCTGTTTAAATGCGCCGCCCGCGCCGGTGACCAGAATGACGATTCCGGTGGGTTCGAACGCGCGTGTGAGGGCGTCGCGCATTTGGCTGCGATCCGTCTCCGTCTTCGGCGCCAAAAGCCCGTAGGTTACACCGCTGGCAATCAGCAAAGCGCTAAACGGGTGTCCGATAACGGCGACGGTGTCTTTCACCGCGCCCGGGGACATAACCAACTGACCGATCGTTCCGATGAGGATTAAAACTAAGGGCAACGCGATCAGAGCGGCCGCCAATCCGAATGACACGCGAGGGGTTTTGCCATTTTCTCCCGAAGTGTTTGCAAACTCTGAAACGTGACCCGGCATCATTCCGTGTCGCTCCAGCGCCCATGACAAAAGAGGCCCAGCAATCGCAACCGAGATCAGTCCGGTGATCGCGCCAAACAGAATAACCCAGCCGAGGTCCGCGCCGATCAGTTCAGCAATCGCAATTGGCCCCGGCGTCGGCGGGATAAACGCATGTCCAACCGCGAGGCCGGCGCAAAGGGGTAACCCAAAGACCAAGGACAAGCGTCCGGTCCGAGATGACAGGGCAGCGATAAAGGGCATCAATATGATCAAAGCCACATCGAAAAAAACCGGCGTCGCCGCGACCACGCCTAAGCCGCCCATCGCCCACCTCTGTTTGCCGACAGACGCCATATTTGAGACTTTGCGCGCCAAGGCTTGCACGGCGCCGCTGGCCTCCAATATCGCCCCAAAGAGGGCGCCCAAACCAATAACGGGAGCGATGAAACCAAGGGTTCCGCCCATGCCTTTCTGGACCGTGTCAAAAGCAAGCTTTGGGGCCATGCCGGCCGCCAGCGCACTAAAAATTGCGACCAGCAACAAGGCTGCAAAGGCATGCATTCGCGCGCGAAGGATTAAGACTAAGAGCGCACCAATTCCCGCCAGGGTCGCAATCAAGGCGCGGTTTTCGAGGACTAGCTCCACTGGACCCC
>CAYNUI010000004.1:18813-21454 GCA_964400185.1 uncultured Hyphomonas sp. | reverse complement strand
CCCGCCAGGGTCGCAATCAAGGCGCGGTTTTCGAGGACTAGCTCCACTGGACCCCCTGGACCTTTGTGCGCACTTTCAGCAATCGATCGCCAGCGGTGATGAAGAGCGAACGCCCGTCTTCGCCGAACGCACAATTGGCGGTGGCGCGGCCGGTTCGGATCCGACCCAGTGCTTGCCCGTTAGGATCGAGCACGAACACGCCGCCGGGTCCGGTGACAAATATCCCGCCTTGAAGACAGATCGCCATACCGTCAGGCAAACCTGGCGCGTTAGCGGTCATGTAAGACGTTGCGTCAAATAGATCCGAGCCCGACACCACGTCTCCGGTGTCATCCAATTGAAACGCGCGCAGCAAAGGCGCGTTTGGATCGGATTGGCTGACATAGAGAACGCGCTGATCGGGTGAGAGCGCAACGCCGTTCGGGTAGGTCATGTCCGACACGAGACGCGTCACCGAGCCATCGAGATCGAGGCGATAAACGCCGTTGGCGTCTTGTTGTTTCAGTGGAGAGTCGTTCAGCCCCTCCAACCCATAGGGTGGGTCGGTGAAGAAGATCGCGCCATCGCGCGCTTGGACCAAATCGTTGGGACTGTTCAAACGACGCCCCTCGAAAGAGTCGACGAGAGGATTGATGTCGCCGGTCGCAAGGTCCATCCGCTCAACCGCACGGTGACCGTGATTGCAAATCAGCAGGGACCCGTCTGAAGCATACCAAAGCCCGTTAGCACCCGGCTCTCGAAACCCGTCGGTTTCAGCCGCGCCTGATGGATCCATAAAGATACTGACCGAAGACTCTTGTCGCCAACTGAACGCCTTGTTTTGCGGGACATCTGTGAAGTAGAGCGTGCCGCGCGCGCGATCCCATGTTGGGCCTTCGCTCCATTGATACCCTGTTGCAAGCGTTTCGATGGAAGCGGCGGGGTCGATATAATTCGTTAGGTCGTCTGAGAAGACGTCTATACCGGCCGTGGTTCGCTGATCTGCGGCCACGCTGAGATCGCGGCTGGAAGCACAGGCTGCAAGTCCGACACCTCCCAATCCGGCTAAAGCGGTGCGTCTCGAAATCATAACCAACACTCCCTGGCACACCCGAATAGAAACGACCGGCGACGAGTCAGACGCTCAATCGGAACATGCAATCTCAGTCAAAAAGAATGGGCCGGACACGCGGGGTTGTCCGGCCCAAGCAAACGATTGTTTCATGGGAAGTTAGAAACATCGTCTTGGCCTGGAGGAACAGGCTTAGAAATTCCCTCTCAAGATGAGCGAGAAGCGACGATCATTCTGGTTAAAGGATCGGGGCGCACGAAGCCCGTTATTATTGATCGTCTGAGTGGTCTCAGTGATATCATTCAGCAAGTTGACGCCTTGGACACCGACTTTGAAATTATCATTGATGTCGTAGAAGAATGACGCATCCAGCTGTCCGGTTGCCTCTTGATAAATCGAGGCGAATGGGAAGATCACATCGCGCTTGGTGAGCAGGAAGTCATCCCGCCAGTTCCATGCGAGACGGGCTTGATATGGCCCCTTCTCATACAAACCGACCAGGTTGTATTGATGCTCGGAGACACGCTCGAATGCTGTTGCATCACGTGCGAACCGCCCCTGCCCCGTATTGTCGAGATCGCCGATGCCTTGTGCATCGATATAGGTGTAGTTGGCCTGAATACCGAGCCCATCGAATGGTGCCGGAAGCATATCGTAGAATTGCTGATATGCCACTTCGAACCCGCTGAGAGATGCACTCTCGTCAGCGTTCACAATAGATCGACGGCTCACATCAATGGAAACACCATTATTGGTGAAGGTCTCGACCCCGGCGACGCCGCCAGCAACAACTGAATCTCCTGGATTACCCGCACTTCCGACCCAGAAATCTTCTAGATCTTTATAGAAGTAAGAGACGGTGAAGGATCCAGCGTCATCGAAGTACCATTCATATGACAGATCAAACTGTGTTGCAGTGATCGGCTTCAAGAATGGGTTGCCCGAAACAATCTCGATGCCACCGAATTCGCCCGGTGCACTCAGAGCTTCTGCGAGTGTGCCGCTCGAGCGAAGGTCGAAGGCTTGCGGTCGCACAAGTGCTTGCGAGATGCCCAGACGGAACTGGCGTCCATCGCCGACATCCAGACGTAGATTCAAGCTCGGCAGCACATTTTCGTACGAGTTTGTGAAGCTCTGCTCGATCACAGTGTCTTGGGTTCCGAAGAACGTTTCGAACGCCTGAAGTTCTGCAGTCGTCAGTGTACAGAAATCCGGAGACGGTCCGCCCGGCACGACCGCCGCACAGGTGCCGTCCAAATCCGCAGCGCCGAAAGTTCCAAGAGTGTTTTGAAGGGACGTTTGACCAGCTGTGCCGACATCCGTTTCGACGTAGCGCACGCCTATGTTGCCATCGAGCACATAACCTGGCGCTAGGAAATCATTGAACTCGAAGTCAGCGCGCCCATAGAACGCAGTCGTCTCCTGGCCGATGTCGACAATCTCGCCAGGCAGGTAAAGCCCACCATTGACGACACCGCTACGTTGACCAAGCGTCTGTGCGAATGAGCCTTGCGCAGCCAGTATCGGCTGAACGGTCGCGACAAACCCTTCATAATCTGCAGCTAAAGGACCGCTATAGAAAGGCACACC
>CAYNUI010000004.1:16597-18713 GCA_964400185.1 uncultured Hyphomonas sp. | reverse complement strand
CCAAAGTCAGCAGATTGTTTGGGCTGCCGGTCCAGATCTCAGAAACGTTACCCCAATTAAAATCAGAGTATCTCAAATTGGAGTCGCGATCCGAGTAGCGCGCACCAAAGCGCACTGACTTGAGGAAGCCATCGCCGCCAAAGTCGTATTCCGCGTCACCTTGGAAAGCGAGAGATTCCGCCTCACTATCCTGCGCGTGATCCATGATCGACCGCCAGTAATACTCGGCCGGGTCTTGGAAGTAATTATCCGCTTCACCTTGAGGCACGAAGTACGCGATTGCGACGTCCTCATCGACGAAGTCAAAGCCGAGATTGGCATAGAAAGCGCCGTGCGCGGTCACGTCCCGAACAGTTGTTTCTGAATCAACCGCCTGAACATCAAAGTTTAGCGCCCAACGATCGGTTGGCGTCCACTTGAAATTGAAACCCAAGTCAGACGTTTTGTCGTTTTCATCCCGCTCGCGGGTGAGGTTCAACTGGCGAACACCGTTCAAAGGAAGCGTATTGTCGTTTCCGCGCCAACCGGCATTCTCAGTCACGACACCACGGCGCAGTACGCCGTCGCCGCCAAATTCGAACTGCGTGCCCGCTAAGGCCTCAATCGCAGGGTTGTCGTCGATTGACGATTCAAGAACCCGCTCGCCCCAAACCAAGTCGGCATCGGATTGGAGGAATTGCGCGGTTGCCTGCATTGTGCCGTCGAGGCTTTCCCATTGGCCGGCCAGGGCAATCGCATCACGCTCGCGATCAAATTCTTGGGTTCGAATACCGCCGCCCGATGGGACATAAACGGTTTGACCTGGAACGAGGTCCGTACGCTCGCGGAAGTCCGCGGTTTGCGGCGTATCTGCGCGCGACCGAAGCTCCGAATGCGCAAAGCTTGCGAGGAGGCCAAATCGACCAGAACTCGTTTCCCACTGATCCGACCAAAGCGCAGAAAAAGACGGTGTCGTTTCTTCAATAAAGTCGGAATAGGTCGCTTCCAACGAGAAGGCGAGCTGACGATCAGAGCTATCAAACGGTTTGCGAGTGATCAGGTTTACCGAACCGGCAATCCCGCCCTCAATCATATCCGCTGACTGGTTCTTGAAGACCTGAACAGAGCCCAGCAATTCTGGCGAGACATCTTCAAACCCGAGGACGCCGGAAGAATTGGCAGCAAACACGTCACGGCCGTTCAGTTCAGACCGCACATATGGGAGGCCACGAACGATCACACCGCTGCCTTCAACAGCGAAGTGATCTGGATCGTTTGGCCCGGCAAAGCGTTCGACGGTTACGCCGGGCACCCGCTGCAGCGCTTCAGACACAGACCGGTCTGGCAGCGCACCAATGTCGGTTGCAGTGATCGCGTCTACGAAGACGTCTGCGTCTTGCTTGAGGTCCTGTGCAGATTTTAGCGCGCCACGGATACCCGTAACGACGATGGTATCTTGAACGGCCGCCTCTTCTTCTGCCGGATCGTCCTCTTGGGCGAAACTGACACCCGAAAGTGTTGCCAGCGACAGGGCCATCACGGATGCGCCTCGCATCAGATTGCGACCAGAACGGCGGGCAAAGCTCGTCTGTGATTTGTTCTTAGACACTAATTTTCCTCCCTTACGACCAACGCCCCTTCGCGTCGGCATAAATCTTTATGCTGACTCATTTCCCAGATATGTCTCACGTTGTCAATTCGAATTTTTCTGTTTATAAAAAGCAATCTGCAGCGTGATTGTTTCGTCACACACTTTGCGTATAATATAATAATTACAGTGCCTTATAAGGCTAACATATCGGGAGATTCATAAGCATGCGCAGGGGTTTTGGCGTTTTTTTTCTGAGCGCAGCGATTTTGACCATCGCGCCCTCAGCGATCGCAGAGTGCTCAATTGAAGCGAGTGGGCCTGCCGACGCGCCAGAGATTCGTTTGACGCAACTTGACCTCCAGCTTGGCACGCGCGGAACCGCCATCTTCGCGTCTCCATATCCGTCGCCGACAGACTGGAGTCTTTATAATAGCCAAGGCGATTTGGAGGCGTCCGGAACCACATCCGTCTTCGGTGAAAGCGCTGCCTCAGGCGACCATGTCCACCAGATTGAGCTCCCATCTAATTTGCCTGAAGGAACGAGTT
>CAYNUI010000004.1:13186-16497 GCA_964400185.1 uncultured Hyphomonas sp. | reverse complement strand
GGCGACCATGTCCACCAGATTGAGCTCCCATCTAATTTGCCTGAAGGAACGAGTTACACGCTCGAATCATGTGGCGGAGAAAGCCGGGCATTCGCGATTTCAGAACAGCCGTTTGCCGCGCTCGCAGAAGACAGTCTGTCCTACTTTTATCAAAATCGCTCCGGTATCGATATCGAAGAGGACTATGTCCCCGAGTCTAAATTTGCCCGGCCCGCTGGACATGTTTCCGAACGCCTCACCTGCTTCTCAGGCGAAGATATGCTCGGGACGCAATGGCCGGGCTGTGACCATGTGCTCGATGTCACGGGCGGGTGGTATGATGCCGGTGATTTCGGCAAGTACGCTGTGAATGGCGGGATCTCAACTTGGATGCTGCTAAACGCCTATGAGCGCCTGCAAAGCCGGCAGAATACTGATGCTTGGCCCGATGGCCGTGTCCCGATGCCAGAAAACGGCAACGGCCTCAGCGAGATCCTCGACGAAGCCCGGTGGCAAGTCGAGTTTTTACTCTCGCTACAAATCCCTCAAGGGTCTCGCATGAGTGTACCGATCGGTGCTCAAACTGAAAATGAAGACGCGCCTCTAGAACTCACCGAGATTGATGTCTCGGGCATGGTGCACCACAAGGTCCACGCAGCGAAATGGCCAGGCCTTCCCCTACTGCCGAGTGATGCAGATCAAACCCGATATCTTTATCCGCCATCCACGGCGGCAACGCTAAATGTCTCCGCTGTCGCCGCTCAGTGCGCACGCATCTGGCGTGAGATCGATCCGGTATTTGCCAATCGTTGCCTCGTGTCTGCGGTCAGCACCTATAATGCCGCTCAGCGCAATCCGGAGATTTTTGCTCGGCGCAACTTTGACGGTGGCGGTCCGTACAATGATCTCGATCTTTCGGATGAGTTTGGCTGGGCCGCAACGGAGCTTTACGCAACCACAAGCCAAGCAGATTTCGTCACGTCGCTCTCAAAGACTCCTGGCGCGTATTGGCTCGCTCGAAATGGCGCATCCTCGCTCGGTGACATTTCCTGGAACAGTGTCGACCAGCTGCCGATCGCGTCCCTGTTATCTGCGAACGGCTATGTGTCAGATAATGACCGCGACCGCGCCGAGCGCATTCTCATAGAGATCGCGGACCGTTACCTCGAGGATGCGGCGAATGACGGATATGGATTGCCGTACCCGTCGACCGCGTATGGATGGGGGTCAAATGGGGGTATCGCGTCTCGCGCAATCGCGCTCGGCTATGCGTATGACGCGACCGGCGACGACAAATATCGCCACGCCTTAATCGCGATCATTGACTATTTGACCGGACGCAATCCGTTGGATCAATCATACGTTGCTGGTCACGGCCAACGCGCTGTTCGTAAAGTGCATCATCGCTTCTGGGCAGAGGGCGCAGACCCGAGCTGGCCACCCGCAGCGCCAGGTGCACTGTCAGGTGGACCGAATGCGGGTTACGCGCCCGATGAGCATCAAAAAGCGGTCCTCGGCGACTGCGCACCAATGACTTGCTGGGCTGACGATCACACAGCCTTCGCCTTGAACGAAGTCGCGATCAATTGGAATGCCGCCCTGTTTTGGCTCGCCAGTTACCTCGACACGACCCCACCCACACAATCGAATCTTACGTCTAACGATTAGACCGTCCTGACCTCTGGAGTCTCTATTATGAAGCGTCTTTCCGCGTCATCTTCTGTTTCCCTCATCGTACTCTTGGCGACGGGAACCCTCGCATCCTGCACATCGCCCGGGGCGTCCACGCCCGGTGAAACGTCGACCGCCCCGTCAGTGACGCTCGAAACCCCGTCCGAGGGTACGGTCGGAACAGCCGCCACCATATCACCGGAGCTTTGGCCGAGCGTCGAAACGCCGCCACTGGATCCCGAAATTGAGGCGCGGGTTGATGAGATATTGGCAAAACTGACGCTGGAACAAAAAGTCGGTCAAGTGATTCAAGCGGATAGCGGTTCGGTGACGCCCGAGCAGGTCAAAAAGTACCGGCTCGGCTCGGTCCTAAGTGGTGGAAACTCCGCACCGGGACCGCTGCCATACGCCGACGCGCAAACCTGGTTAGAAGCTGCTGATGATTACTTCGAAGCGTCGGTCGACCCGGAAGGGGTTGAGATCGCCGTACCGATCATTTGGGGCATTGATGCCGTGCACGGACACGCCAATTTGCGCGGAGCGACGGTGTTTCCGCATAATATCGGCCTAGGTGCTGCGAACAATCCTGATTTGATCGAGCAAATCGCTCGGGTGACGGCGCTAGAACTCAGCGTCTCCGGCCATGATTGGACCTTTGCGCCGACGCTCGCGGTTCCTCAGAACGATCGCTGGGGACGCACTTATGAAGGCTTCTCAGAAGACCCAAGCCTCGTCGCCTCATATGGAGATCGAATTGTCTACGGTCTGCAAGGGCGTTTCGGTGAAGACGACTTTATGGGCCCGGGCCGCGTGATCCCGAGCGCGAAACACTATCTGGGTGATGGCGGAACTGAAAATGGCGTCGACCAAGGCGATGCAATGATCAGCGAAGCCGAACTGCGCGACATTCACGGCGCAGGATATGTGACCGCTGTGGCCGCTGGCGCGCAGACGGTCATGGCGAGCTTTTCCGCTTGGCAAGGTCAACGCATGCACGGACAAAAAGAGTTGCTCACCGATGTCCTGAAAGACCGGATGAACTTTAAAGGCTTTGTGGTGGGTGACTGGAACGGTCACGCGCTGATCCCAGGATGCACCGCCACCGATTGTCCCGAGTCGCTGAATGCTGGCCTCGATATGTATATGGCGCCCGATAGCTGGCAGGGACTCTATTACAGCACGCTCGAGCATGCGAAATCTGGGCGGATTCCGGCCGAACGCTTGGACGACGCCGTGCGGCGTATTTTGCGCGTCAAACTCACTTCGGGTGTCTTTGAAAAACCCAAACCAAGTGAGCGCCCCTATGCTGGCGATGAAACCGTGATCGGCTCCGCCGCCCATCGCGCGGTCGCCCGACAAGCGGTTCGCGAGTCGCTCGTGCTGCTCAAGAATTCAAACAACACTCTGCCCGCAAATCCAAACCAGACTGTATTGGTCATTGGTGATGGGGCCGACGATATTTCCAAAACAGCCGGCGGATGGACGTTGTCTTGGCAAGGCGGTGGTTATCCGAACTCTGAATTCCCGAACGGTGAATCCATTCTGTCAGGCATCAAAAGTGTGGTCGAAGCCGCTGGCGGCCAAGTCATCCACGACCCCACAGGCAGTATGGACGTAGACGCTGATCTTGTGATCGCCGTTTATGGCGAAGACCCTTACGC
>CAYNUI010000004.1:0-13086 GCA_964400185.1 uncultured Hyphomonas sp. | reverse complement strand
GTATGGACGTAGACGCTGATCTTGTGATCGCCGTTTATGGCGAAGACCCTTACGCTGAATTCCAAGGCGATGTGCAAAATGTCGACTTTGTACCGAATGCATTCGACTCCGAACGCCTGACGTCCTATCGCGACAATAACATCCCCGTCGTGTCGGTCTTTCTTTCGGGTCGTCCCCTTTGGACAAATCCAGAGATCAACGCCTCTGACGCATTTGTGGCAGCATGGTTACCCGGCAGCGAAGGCGGCGGCGTAGCGGATTTGCTGTTCCAAACCGATCCGAGTTTTGACTTTACCGGTCGATTGTCTTTCTCCTGGCCAAAGCTTGCAACGCAAGTTGAGCTGAATGCGCAGAATGAAGACTATGACCCACTCTTCGCACTCGGCTACGGCTTGTCATATGGAGACGCGTCTGCGGTTGGCGAACTATCAGAAAGCTCTGGCTTAGAAGGCCAAGTTCAGATGCAAAGGGGCGTCTTTTTTAGCAAAGGCGCACTCGTTGCCCCCTGGATGTTTACCGGCGACGGATCGCCGCTTGGTGGCCTCCCGATCGAGACCGATGCTCTTGCTATTCGGGCCACTGATATGAGCGCGCAAGAAGACGCCATCCGTGTGGACTTTAAGTCTTCTGAGGCCGTCTTCGCGATCGCAGCGGGGTATGAACATGATTATGGCCGCGAAAGTAATGGCGCGATGGAGCTCACGTTCCAAGCGCGCAGCTTTGGCGATCATCAAGCCGTCCAGTTCGGCATGGATTGCGATCCAGACAGACCTTGCCCAGCGAGCCTACCCGTGACCCTTACAAGTGAATGGCAAGAAATTCGTCTGACGCTCAGTTGTTTCGCGGAGCGCGGAACACGTATGGCTGAGATTGAAAGCGCTTTGACCGCGCAAGCAGAGGCGGGCGTCTCTATCGGTCTCACTGAAGTTCGACTTGAAGCCGATCTGAATGCAGTCGCTGATTGTGGCGATCAATAGTTCTGGTCGGAGGAGCCTGCTCCTCCGAACCTAAAACCGCATCGCTTTGATCGTACTGTAACTGGTTTCAATCGACCGCCGATAAGGCTGCGGGGGATTGTCATGTTCTGCGATGAAGTATTCGAGACCCGCTATGTCGGCCGCCGCGAAATATGTTTCAAACGGCAAGTCCCCCTCACCGACATTCGCCATATGATTGGCGACAATGGTTTCAAACTCGAGGCTGTTTTTGTAGGCGCTGGCGTCTCCAGTCAGGTCTTTGACATGGCAGTATCTAAACCGGCCGGGGTGCGCCTCGAACAGTCGAACGATATCCGCTCCCGTCAGCGCGGCCCAGAATAGATCGAGCTCGAATGCGACATAGTCTGGGTCCGTCTCGTTTAGCAGGATCGACATTCCCGACCGCCCTTCAGCAAGATCGAAAAACTCAAACTGGTGATTGTGATACCCGACTGTCACACCGTACGGCTTCAACGTCTCTCCGGCGCGATTGAGCATTTCCGCATGCGTTTTATACGCGTCGAGTCCGCGCTGATCATCGGTTAGCCAGGGTAGGATCACATGCTCGCAGCCAAGTTCTCCCGCAATGTCTCCAACCTCAGTCGTTCGGGTTGCTAACATTTCATAGTCGAGGTGCGTGATCGGCGCGGGTAGCCCGATATCGTCGAGCAAAGCTCTGAGCTCTGTGGGGGTGCGATCAACAAAGTTGCGACGGTTCAGTTCGACATAATCATAGCCGACATCTTTGATCATTTGAAACGTGCCGACAAAGTCTTCCTCCATCGCTGCTCGCAGCGAATAAGTCTGGATGCCCACCTGTTCGATTTGGCGTTTTGAGACCGCGGTTTGAGAGGCCCCGCATCCGCCTAGCAAGGCAGCGGCCCCGGAGGCACCAAGGAAATGTCTTCTGTTCAGTTTCATACAGCGTTTCTCCCCGCCTTATCAGCAATCAAACTCGCATCGCGCGCGGCGATCGGAGCGGTCGGTCCCGCTCATCCGATTAGACCTTCGCTCAGCAACTCTGCGGCGTGGTTCGCGGCTCGTGCGGAGAACGCCATATATGTCAGCGACGGGTTCTGACAGCCGCCAGAAGCCATGAAAGAGCCATCGGTAATGAACAGATTGGGGATATCCCAAGACTGGTTCCACTTGTTGAGCACCGACGTGCTGGCGTCGTGTCCCATTCGCGCGGTGCCCATTTCGTGAATGCCAATCCCCGGTGGCGCTGGTTCCGCGGTATCTGGATCATCCGTGCGGATGTTTGTCGCCCCTGCTGCTTCGAGCATGGCCCGCGTGTCGCGGATCGCGCGACGTACCATGTTGCGTTCATTGTCGCCCCAAGCCACGTCCATTACCGGGATTGGGAAACCCCACTTATCGGTCTTGTTGGGATGCAGCCGAATGTGGTTTTTCTCGTTCGGTAAGACTTCGCCAAATGCGACCAATGAAATTTGCCAGGGCCCGGGCGAGCGTGCGTTCTCTTTCAGATCGGCGCCGACGCCTTTGCGGTGGCCAGCGCTCGACCAGTGACCGCGCATGGCACCACCCTGATAGCCATATCCACGTAAAAACCCGTCACCCTCTTCGGTATGGTTGCGGAACCGCGGAATATAGAATCCGTTCGGACGCCGTCCGAAAAAGTGTCGATCAAGATGACCCGGTAGCGTCGCATAGCCTCGCGCGCCGGAATGGTGATCCATCACATTGCGCCCCAATTGACCGGAGCTATTCGCCAGCCCGTTTTCGGCATTGGTCGTCGCAGAGTTGAGCAAAATCATTGTTGTCGGGATGGTGCCGGCATTCAGAAACACAGCGCGCGCCGTGATCCTTTTGCCCACTCCCGTTTCGACATCCACGGCTTCGACGCCAGTCGCTTGCCCCGTCGCCTCATCGACGATCAATTTGTGGACCGCTGTGTTTGGGATCAGCGTCATATTCCCAGTTCGACGGGCCGCCGGCAAGGTGGCTGAGTTCGAACTAAAGTACGCGCCGAAACTACACCCCTGATAGCAATGGTTACGGGCCTGGCATCGCCCCCGTCCCAGCGCCATTTGTTCTTGCGTCGGTTCTGTCAAATTTGCGACGCGCCCCGGAATGACTTTGCGGCCCGGAAACGCGTCTTCAATTTTCGCTTTGAAATCGAGTTCTGCGCAGGTCAGATCATGCGGCGGTTGGAAGACGCCATCTGGCAGAATTTCCAGTCCTTCAGTGGAGCCTGAGATCCCGGCAAACCGCTCGACATAATCATACCAAGGCGCGATATCATCATAGCGCACCGGCCAATCGATGCCGTGTCCGTCCGTCTTGTTGGCTTCAAAATCGATCGGCGACAAGCGATAGCTCTGACGCGCCCACATGATGGAACGGCCGCCTTCATGGTACCCGCGCAGCCAGCGAAAATCGGTATCCTCAGCGGTCTCATAAGGGTGCTCTGTATCCTTCACCCAAAACTGCTTTGTGTAGGATTGGAAAGCATATACGCCCGATTGGATCGGATAGTCTTTACGGTCTTCCTCGGTCTGCCGATTCAGGTGCTCGACCTGCCACGGGTCTATGAAATCGGTATAGTCTTCGGTCGGGGATATGGCGCGGCCGCGTTCGATCACGCCGACTTTGAATCCCTTCTCACAGAGCTCTTTTGCAACCCATCCACCGGACATGCCGGAGCCCACAACAATGACATCAAAATCGGTCATGACTTAAGTCGCCCATGTTCGAGGAAATTCAGAAAGCGGCACACAACCAATCCAGTCACCGGGGACGGCCTCATATGCGAGCTCCTCCGTCGCTCCGGGTTCGGTGTGGTAATAGGCCTGCACGACGGTGTTTTTGAAATCGCGGTAAAACTGATTTTCGATCGCGCCGCCAAAGACCCGCTCATCATAGGCAGCGAGCACCTGGTTTCGCGTGGACGGCGCCTGCGCCAAAAATGACTCATCGTCAGACGATGTGAGCGCTGGGCCCAAGGCAGCTAAACCAATTCGCCAATACTGGCGGAACGCTTCATCACCCCAGTCGGTTGCGAGCGCTTGGATCGTCGCGGGGACTCCGACCTGCGCCGCACCTGGCGTTTCAGTTTGCGGGATGAGGGTCTGCGCGAGCGCCGAAATCAGCGCCATCTCATAACTTGTAAAAACGCCCTCCGCTCCCCCTTGCGCAGGACGAGGCTCGACGGACTGGCTTTCATTTCCACACGCCGCAAGCCCGCCCACAGCAGACAGCGCGAGCAATCCCTGAAAGACTTGGCGGCGCTGGAGTTTCACATTTTCCACAGTTCCATCTCCCTATTGCGCTTGGCCGATGTCTTCACCGGCCGTGTTTTTGATCCAGGCCCGCGCCGCATAAAGCAGAGCGAAGGCCAAGATGAGCGAAACCGGGAAGAAGACGAGTTGTGACAAAGCACCCTGACCCGCAGCGACTTCCACAGCGTTGCCCGATAGTCCTGACGCTTCTGCTTCGGCCCGCGCGGAATCGATCCAGCCCCCAATGATCGGGTTCCAAATCGTCAATGCAAACATGCCAGCAGCGCCAACGAGACTCATTCCCAACGCTCCGGAACGCGGAACGTATTGCGCCGTTACTCCGATCATTGTTGGCCAGAAATAACAGACGCCAATCGCGAAAATGAATGCCGAAACATAGACCATGCCCCCCGAGGCTGAGGACATGAGGAACAATCCAAGACTGCTCAGTACGGCGCTCAACAACAGCACGCCAATTGGGTTGAGTGCGTGAATAAGCGGGCCGGCGAAATAGCGCCCAACCGCCATAATGCCCGTCACCATACCGAGCACAATCATCGCCTGACCTGGCACCCCGCCAAGTTGCGCGCCGAGAATGCGATCGACCCATTGCTGCGTGCCGAGTTCAGATGTGGCGGTGATGCTCATCAATCCCATCAAGACGATCAGCAAGACGGCATCTCGCGAGCGCCCCGTGCGAAACAACATGAGCAGAAAGGTCAGTCCGAGGACCACCAGCAAAGGCAAAACAAAGTCACCGGGAATGCCGGCCACGAACGCGTTTGGTGTGCCGATCAGGATGAGCAAGGCAAAGATGGCTGCCATCAGCGCAAACCCCTTCGCGTCCAAGTCGACAATTTTTTCAATCTTCGGAATGTCCGGGAACTGCGTGGTGAAAACCATGTAACCATAGATCGCCGTCGGGATCAGCATGACGGCAATTTGCGGCTGCCAGCCTATCCCGGCATTGGTCATCGCGTATGACACCACCGCGCCAATCACGATCCCTCCGGGGAACCAGACATGGAAGCGATTCAACCACTTGGTCTTATCGTCCTTATAGAGATCCGCGACCAACGGGTTACAGGCGGCTTCAACAGAGCCATTGGCAAAGCCGATAAAGAATGTGGAGATCAACAGGCCGAGGAAGCCACCCGCCGTAATTGTCAGGACGAGACCGAGCAAATGGCCAACAAAAGCGAGGATCATAATCAGCCGGGGGCCGAGCTTGTTGTAGAGGAATCCGAATATCACCATGGCCAGCGGGAAGCCGAGGAAGGCCATCGAGTTTACCCAGCCGAGCTGTGTATCGTTGAGAGCAAACTCCTCAGAGAGTTGGCTCAAAATACCGGCACGGATGGCAAAAGTCATGGCCGTGACGATCAAAGACAAGCAACTGAGCCAGAACAATCGATCGCGATTGATTCCGGACACAACTTGTCCGTCTGCAGTGGTTGCGGTCAATTGTTCCTCCCTAAAGTCCCTTATTCTTTTTGTTTTTCGGCGACCCGCTTTTACGGTGTCAGGCCCAGCATTTTTCGGTTGGCTTCTGTGCTGACTTCGCCGCCGGCAAAATCATCAAAGGCTTTGTCGGTGACGCGGATGATGTGGTCGGAAACGAATTTTGCGCCCTCGCGCGCGCCGTCTTCGGGGTGCTTTAATGCGCACTCCCACTCGACCACGGCCCAGCCATCAAAGTCATATCCAGCCAGCTTGGAAAAGATCGCACCAAAATCGATCTGCCCGTCACCAAGCGACCGGAACCGGCCTGGGCGCTCCACCCAACCCTGATAGCCGCCATAGACACCGCTTTTCCCATTCGGACGGAATTCTGCGTCCTTCACATGGAACATGCGAATGCGGTCATGATAGTGATCGATGAACGCGAGATAATCGAGCTGCTGCAGAATGAAGTGACTTGGGTCGTAGAGAATGTTGCAGCGCGCGTGACCATCAACTTCTTCGAGGAACCGCTCAAACGTCACGCCGTCATGCAAGTCTTCGCCAGGATGAATCTCGTAACAGACGTCGACGCCGCATTCGTCATAGTAATCTAAGATCGGGCGCCAGCGCTTAGCGAGCTCCTTGAAGCCTTCTTCAACGAGTCCGGCAGGGCGCTGCGGCCATGGATACATAAAGGGCCAAACCAATGCGCCAGGGAAAGAGACTGACCGGTCGAGACCGAGATTCTGGGAGGCTTTGGCCGCATACATGACCTGCTGCACGGCCCATTCTTGTCGGGCCTGAGGATTGCCGTTCAACTCAGCCGGCGCGAAGGCGTCGAAGGCGGTGTCATAGGCGGGGTGTACCGCCACTAACTGTCCTTGAATGTGAGTCGAGAGCTCCGTAATTTCGACGCCCCACTCGCGGCATTTGCCTTTGAGCTCGTCGCAATAGTCTTTGCTTTCCGCGGCCAGTTTCAGATCCATGCAGACCGGATTGTCCGATGGAATCTGGACGCCCTTATATCCAGCCTGCGCCATCCAACGACACGCACTCTCCATCGTGTCGAAGGGCGCATCGCCCATGAACTGGGCGAGAAAAATAGCTGGGCCTTGCATCGTCTTCATGCCTTGATCTCCGTCCACCGTGAGCCGTTATTGCTGCTCTCAACGAGCGCTTCCACAAACGCCATGCCGCGCACCGCGGCATCCATACCGGCCTTGACGCCAGCTCGCGTTTTCACCGCTTCGGCAAACTCTAAATAGATGTTGGCGAAGGCTTCGATGTATCCTTCGGGATGACCCGGAGGCGTTCGAAAATTTGAGGCGACATGCGCGGGCAAGTATCCTTGAGCCGCGCGAAGAACTTCCATCGGGCGATCCGTGTAGGTCCTAATCAAGGAGTTCGGTTCTTCTTGATTCCATTCCAAACCACCGGTCTCGCCATAGACTCGAATGGACAGGCTGTTCTCGCGGCCCACGCAGACCTGCGAGGCGCTTAACACGCCTTTCACACCATCGGTCATGCGAAAGAGCGCTGAGCCATCGTCATCGAGTTGGCGGCCTTCCACAAAGATGGAGAGATCGGCAGCTACGTGGGTCATGATTTTGCCCGAGACGAACTCCGCCAAATTATGCGCGTGAGTGCCAATGTCGCCCATACAGCCTGATATGCCGGACCGCGCGGGATCCGTTCGCCAATCGGCTTGCTTATTGTCGACCTCGTCGGCGAGCCAGCCTTGAATGTACTCGACAAAGACCTTTCGGACTTTCCCGATGCCGCCTTCGGAAACAATAGAACGCGCCGCGCTCACGAGAGGATACCCGAGATAAGTATGGGTTAGCCCATAGGCCAGCGTGTTCTTTTCCAGGACGATAGCGGCAAGCGCGCGCGCCTCTTCAAGGTTTAGCGTGGCAGGCTTGTCTGAGAGGACGTGAAAGCCCGCTTCAAGCGCAGCCTTAGCAACCGGAAAGTGCACATGATTGGGCGTGACGATGGCGACAAAGTCCATGCGCTGATCGGACGGCAGGGCCGCCTCTTCGCGCATCATGGTCTGATAATCTGGGTAGCAACGGGAGGCCTCTAATCCAAGCTGTTCGCCAGTTGTGCGGCAATTCTCGGGGTCCCTCGAAAACGCTCCAGCGACGAGTTCGATCTGCCCATCTAAGCGCGCTGCCAGGCGATGAACGTCGCCGATGAAAGCGCCCTGCCCTCCTCCGACCATTCCCATTTTTAGCTTTTCGCTCGTCACGCCAAGCCCCGATAAGACAACGTTGTCAATTTGATCTTAGTCGGATAACACCTTCATTCTCGTTCGACAAGTGCATGGCGAACGAATTGCTAGCAGCAACACCAGAACACGCCGCCTGTCTGGTCTAGTCGGGCGCATAAGACATTGTCCTGGGTCGACCAGCGGCATCGTTCATTGTCTCTCGTTGTCAATTTCGATTCTACGGGTTAATGAGGCGACCAACACTGACAAGCCTGGGAGGGAGATGAGCAAAATGAAATCATGCACCACACCCGCACCCCAATTTGTGCAGGGTCAACGCAGACTTTCTCGATTGCGGCCTCCCCTAAACTCGTCTTTACATTCAACCAAGAAAATTAAATGGGAGGACTGATCAATGACACTCACACTGATTGATCAGATAATAGTCGGCGGTTACGCCATCGCGTTATTTGCGATCGCCATTCTGGTGTCTCGCGAGCCCGCGGGAGAGACCAAGGACACCGAAGACTATTTTCTCGCGGGCAAAGCTTTGCCCTGGTGGGCGATCGGTGCGTCGCTGATCGCGGCGAACATTTCAGCCGAGCAAATCATTGGCCAATCCGGCCAGGGCTTTGTCGTCGGTCTCGCCATTGCCGCCTATGAATGGCAAGCGGCCATCGTGCTGCTGATTGTGGCGAAATACTTCCTCCCCATCTTCCTGAAGCGAAACATCTATACGATGCCGCAATTCCTCGAGACCCGATTTGGTGGCGAGGTTAAGAGCATCATGGCGGTGTTCTGGATCGTGCTTTACACCGCCGTCAATCTGACATCGATCTTGTGGCTAGGTGGTCTTGCTATCAGTGCCGTGACCGGTTGGGCCGTGCTGCCTGCAATGGCGGCCCTCGCCGCGTTCGCGGTGTTCTACTCGATCTATGGCGGCCTAAAAGCGGTGGCGCTTACAGACATCATCCAAGTCGTAATCCTTATCATTGGCGGTTTTGCGATCACCTGGATTGCGCTTGAAATGGTCGGCGGCGAGGCGGGAGCCTTAGCAGGTCTGTCGACTTTGTTTGGCGAGATCCCCGGCCATTTCAAAATGATCTTAGCCCCAGATCATCCGAACTATGGCGACCTCCCAGGTATCTGGACATTGCTCGGTGGACTCTGGGTGCTGCACTTCTCGTATTGGGGCTTCAACCAATACATTATTCAACGCGCCCTCGGCGCAGAGAGCTTGCAGGAAGCGCAAAAAGGCCTCGCCTTTGCCGCCTTCTTGAAACTGCTCATTCCGCTGATCGTGGTCATTCCAGGCATCGCCGCCTTGTGGCTCGCCCAACAAGGGACACTCGATTTCAACGCGCTCAGCGAAACGCCCGACAGCACCTATGGCGCGCTGATGACGCTCGCTCCGGCGGGTCTGCGCGGCTTGGTGTTTGCAGCCCTCATCGCCGCCATCGTGTCATCACTGGCCTCCATGATGAACTCGATCTCGACCATTTTCACGATGGACATCTATCGAGACTATATGGCCCGTGACCGGTCTGAGCAGCACTATGTGATGATCGGCCGGATCACCGCCTTCACAACAATGCTGATCGCGCTCGTTCTCGCTCAACCCTTCTTGGGCGGCATGGAAAGCGCCTTCCAGACCATTCAAGAATATACTGGCTTCATTGCACCAGGCATCGTGGCGGTCTTCTTGCTCGGTTTCTTCTGGAAGCGCGCCAACACGGCGGGCGCTTTTGCGTTGTTGATCAGCTCGGTCGTACTGAACCTCGCAGCAAAATTCGGACTTCCCGATGTCCCGTTCGTGCTCCGTATTTGGGTCGTGTTCCTGATCTGCCTCGTCATTGGCGTGATTGTGTCGCTCATGACGGCGCCACCGCGCGAGGATCAGCCTGTCGATGTGAACGGCATTTCCTTCGAGACTCGGACGGGTTTCAATATCGCCGCGGCCCTGATCGTGCTCATCCTAGTCGCCATTTACGTGGCCTATTGGTGATCATCTTATGCGCCGCAGACTGATTGTCGTGATGGGCGTCTCCGGCAGTGGCAAAACCACTGTCGGAAAGGCGCTCCATCAGGCGATTGGTGGACACTTTGTCGAGGCGGACGATTTTCACTCGCCTGCGAACATCAAAAAAATGAGTTCAGGGTCGCCACTATCAGATCACGATCGTCGCGATTGGATTAGAGCCATTGTCGATCACTTAAATGAGCGGACAGACCCTCCTTTCATCTTGGCTTGTTCTGCGCTCACGCCCTTTGTTCAATCCGAGTTGGGTCGCGCTGAAGGATGCGACGTGACCTGGTTTCACCTTGAAAGTGATCGTGACTGTTTGACCAAGCGCATGGCAGCGCGGGAGCATTTTATGCCCGCAAGTCTGCTCGAGAGCCAGTTTGCCGCGCTTCAACCGCCCCCCGAGGCGATCTCGCTAGATAGCGCGCGTCCGGTGAATGAGCTGGTCGAGATTTGCAAAAGAGCGCTGCTTCAATCGCCCGCAGACGAGTGATTGCATTGAGTTTTGCAGCTAATCCGCTTATTTTTGCGCCTAGTTGTTAGATTTCGGATATAAATCAGCATGGACACGGATGCAGTCCGCCTCTTCGTGATGGCGGCGGAATTGTTGAACATTAGCGCAGCTGGACGCCAGCTAGGGCTTGCGCCAGCTGTCGCGAGTGCACGGCTATCGAAACTTGAGCAACAGGTCGGTGCCGACTTGCTCCACCGCTCGACGCGAAAGGTGGCTCTATCGCTAGAGGGTGCCGAATTTCTGCCCTACGCGAAAGAGATCCTCGCTCAGCAAGATGCCGCCATGGCAGCCCTCGGGCATGGCAGTTCGGAAGTCAGCGGCACGCTTCGGTTCGCCGCCTCGAGCACGTTTGCTCAACTCTATATCGCGCCCATCTTACCAGAGTTCTTAGATCGGTACCCAGAGATTAATCTCCAGCTGCGGTTATCGGACTCGCAGACACAATTGATCGAGGGCGGGTTTGACCTCGCACTTCGCAACCTCGCCATTGAAGATAGCGCGATGATCGGGCGCAAGCTCGCCAATGACACGCGTGTGCTGTGCGCTGCGCCAAGCTATCTAGCGAAATTTGGAACGCCCACCGATCCGGATGATCTGGCCGAGCATCGCATCCTCTCTTTTGTGGACTCCAAACCGAGAGACTTAACCTCAGCCAGTGGGCGCGCATGCACCTTCCCTCCGCAGAACAACAAGAACAGAGTGACCTGCGACGATGGAGCGAGCCTCAGGCTTGCCACAGAGGCTGGGGCCGGAATTGCGATGAGCTCGATCTGGAGCATCCATCAGAACCTAAAAGAGGGTTCACTGGTTCGGGTCTTACCGGACTATGAAATCACCGATGGGTCTGCGATCTGGTTGGTTTATCCAAAGTCGAATGTTCTGACCCGCAAAGTCCGGGTTTTTATCGATTTTCTGGTTGAGAAAATTGGGACCCCTCCAATTTGGGAACGCGCAGATCCTTAGACCAACACCGACTATATCGAATTTCTAAAAACTCATTCTTCGATCCGCCTGGTTTTAGACGCGGGCTCATTCGACCATTTCCCGGGCATTCAATGTTTTATGGAGAGCCCGATGAAAGCAATGGTCTTAAGGTCTTACGGCGCAGACGCCCCATTTGAAGTCGCCGAGCTCGAAAAGCCCGAACCAAGCGCTGGCGAAGTTCTTGTCCGTGTGGCCGCGAGCAGCGTGAACACCGTCGACACGATGATCCGAGCTATGGGCCAAGAGCAATTGCCGCTCTCGCCCGATCTTCCCGCCGTCCTCGGAATGGATTTTGCCGGAACGGTGGAGGCAATTGGCGAAGGTGTAACCGGTTTCTCCGTCGGCGACGAAGTCTATGGCTGTGCGGGCGGCTTGATTGGACTGCAAGGCGCGCTGGCAGAGTACATTTCGGCTGACGCGGATCTCGTGGCGCACAAGCCCAAGTCGCTGTCTATGAAACAGGCGGCAGCCCTCCCCCTCGTCGGCATCACCGCGTTTGAGGGTCTCAAGCGCGCCGGCATTGCTGCCGGTCAAAAGGTGCTTGTGCAAGGCGGAGCCGGAGGAGTCGGGCACGTCGCCGTCCAACTTGCAAAACACTTTGGCGCCCATGTCCACGCAACGGGCACCGGCGATGCACAAATGGCTATTATTGAAAGCTATGGTGCGAAGGGGATTGATTTCAAAACGCAAACCGTCGCTGACTATGTGGAGCGCTATACGGAGGGCCGCGGGTTCGATTTGGTTTTCGATTCGGTCGGCGGAGCCAATATGACCAACTCGTTTGAAGCGGCCGCCCTCAACGGACAGATCGCGACGACCGTTGCACTTCTAGAGCTCGATCTTTCGCCAGCCCATTTCAAAGGGTTGTCGATCCACGTCATCTTCATGCTGATCCCGATGCTGCACAATTTCCGACGCGCTGTGCATGGTCAGATCCTGACTGAGCTTGCGAGCATAGTGGACTCAGGTGCGCTAACGCCGCTACTCGATGAGCATGAATTCACGCTCGAACAAATCGGCGAAGCGCATGCCAGGCTCGGCTCAGGAGCCGCGCTCGGCAAAGTCGTCGTGGAGGTCTAAATTTCCCGTATTGTAACCTCGTTCGCGCTCGCCACGCTTAGCCTCGCCGTCTGCAATGGCACTGATGAGCCGACCATAACGCCGCTCACCGAGTCGCAAATCGCGAGCGTGCGCGTGGTAACGCCGGACCAAGTCGACTATCAGCCGCTGAACCCAGCACGCGGCGATGCAAGCCCGCAAGCTGGCACTTTATGGGGCGATCTTGATGATGGCGGATTGAGCGCATCATTCGTCAAACTGCCGGCCGGACACACATCCGATCTTTCAGTTGAATCAGATCGCCTCCGCGCCGTTATCGTTGATGGTGCGCTCATCCATTCGGTTGCAGGCCTGGAAACACAATCGGAGCTTGGCGCAGGTGGTTTCTTCGAGTCAGACGCCGGCGTTCCGCACGCGCTTGCCTGTCACCCCGAGAGCGACTGCTTGGTTTATGTTCGCAGTACGGGAACACTGCCTCTTCAATAATCGGATCGTTCAGAGCAGATTGAATTTACTTTGAACTCGCTTCGTTTCGCGCCATGTCTAATCAAGACGAAACGCGCGACGGAGGGCCAAGGCCATGTGTGACGAAACCACCGAAAAAGAACTCGACGCCTATTTGGAACGCAAGC
>CAYNUI010000003.1:25532-33644 GCA_964400185.1 uncultured Hyphomonas sp. | reverse complement strand
ATTTGAGCAGTTCTACCCCTGCCGCAGCCCCTGAGCCTGAGACTTCTTCATCATGCCCGAGCATTAAAAGCACGGTGCGTTGCGGGGTAAAGCCATCGCGCGCCAACCCGTCCAAAGCCTCGAGCAAGCCAATCATCGATCCTTTGTCGTCAATCGCACCGCGGCCATAAATATAGCCATCTTGGATCGCGCCTGAGAACGGTGCGGCGTCCCAATCATCTTCGGTGCCGATATTCACCGGGACCACGTCTTGGTGCGCCATCAGGAGCAAGGGATCCAAACTTGGATCGCTGCCCTGCCAGGTGAAGAGGAGACTTAAGCCGCCCGGAATGGTCTCTTTGTTCGCTGCGCTGTGAAAGGCTGGATAGGTCTCTTCCATCCAGGCTTGTAGGTCGAGCCACGGCCCTTCTTGACCGACGCGAGGATCTCCTGGTGCGACCGTGATGGTGCGAAATCGGATCGCTTCGCCCAGGCGTTCAGCGGCGACGTTTTCATCAAAGCTCGGCACTTCTGGTAGCACGATCTCACGCACATCTTGCGGGGCGCCGCCATACATAAAGGTCCGGATCAGAATGATGCCGATCAATAGGATGAGGAGCGCGCCCGCCCCAAAAAGAATGCGCTTAATCATTTGAGGAGTCTCCCAACTCATTCGCCGCGAGTGTGGCGAGCACACTGAAGATTGGCAAGATGTGCCGCTGCGCAAGCGATTAGCCCGATAATCCCGATACGAACCAATAGATAAGGCCTCCGATCAGGAGGACTGTTAGGCCCCGCCGAACGATTTTTGGTAGAGCCTCCCATCCGGCGATCAGGCGATCTCCGAACAAGAATAAGAGCAGGCCTAGCACGGCAAACCGTAACAAGCGGCTGGCGGAAAAGATGGTCACAAACTCAACATACGGAAACCCGGACGCGCCAGCGATGAGATTGATTATGTATGACGGCGCCGGTGTGGTTCCGCCTAGGAATATGAAGGTCGACCCACGCTCTGCAAAGCGCTCCGAATAGGTTGCTACAAGCTCGCCGGCGCCAAACCAAGCCACCGCCGTTTCAAAATAGGTTGCGCCGATCCAGTAAACGATCGAGCCGCCAATCGCGCTGCCCAAAACAGACGCCAATATGAACAGCCAAATGCGTTCGCGTGCCGCAAGACAAAGCGCAATGAAGATGGCTTCGTAGGGCATGGGAAGGAAGGTTGTTTCGACGGTCGCGACGGCGACCAACACCAATAAGAGCCATTTTGAATGGGCTATCGCGACAATGCGATCAGAAAATGACGGGCGAGCCGGTGTATCCGTCATCGCAACCCCTCAATTAGCGTGGGCGGTCCCCATTTACGGTGGCGCGGCGCATGTGACGCCGTTGGCCAGGATAGTCGTTCAAGGCGTAATGCCAGCAGCAGCGATTGTCCCAAAAGGCCACTGCGCCTTGGCTCCAACGGAACCGGCAGGTGAAGCGTTCATCGCGCGAATGCTCAAACAGGAAATTCAGCAAGGGCCGGCTTTCGCGTTTGGTCATGCCTGCAAAACGCAGCGTGAAAGCCGGATTGATGTAGAGCCCTTTGCGGCCCGATTCTGGATGCGTGCGCACAACCGGGTGCTCATATTCTGGCGCGTCGGTCGCGGTCTCAGATTGCATCGATTGGCGCGCCTGCGCCGATTGGCCTTTGGCGCTATATTCGCGGCTGGCAGAATGGATGGCATTGAGCCCACCGAGCATCTCTTTCATGCCGTCCGAGAGCGCCTCATAAGCGGCGATCTGATTGGCAAACAGCGTGTCGCCGCCATAGGCTGGGATCTCAACGCCGTAGAGGATCGAGCCGAGCGCAGGCTCTTCTAAGAAAGACATGTCGGAGTGCCAGCCACCTCCGAAATTGAGCTTGTCTTCCGGCTCTTTGATAATCTCCAAGAGCTCCGGGTGGCCCTCCATGCCTTGGACATAGGGGTGAACATTCAGCGTCCCAAAGCGCCGCGCGAACCGCTTTTGCGCGTCCGGCGTGAGATTATGCTGGTCTCTGAAGAAGATGACATGATGGTCGAGAAAGGCGCGGTGAATCTCGTCAAACTGCGCATTGGACAGGTCTTCAGACAGGTCGACGCCAGCGATCTCTGCGCCAAGCGCACCTGCGACGGGGATAATATCGAGCGTAGAGGCCATGTTTGGCAGTCTACGCTCGATTGCATTGGAGTCTATCTATTCCGCCGCGTCTTTCGGAAACAGGCGATCATGGAGGTAGGTGAATTCCAGCGCTGTGCGTTTCGCACGCTCTTTCTGGTTCGCCGCAGCCGAATGCCCGCCATCAATGTTCTCATAATAGAGGAATGGCTTGTTCGCGTCCTCGAACAGTTTCGCCATTTTGCGCGCATGGCCCGGATGCACACGGTCATCCTTGGTCGAGGTCACAAAGAGCGGCGTTGGGTAATCGGCGCTCGCATCAAAGTTTTGATAGGGCGAGATCGATTCCAAGAAGGGACGCTCTTCTGGGTTGTCCGGATCTCCATATTCGTCGACCCAAGACGCGCCGGCTAAGAGCTTGTGATAGCGCAGCATATCGAGCAGCGGCACTTGAATGACCACCGCATTCCAGAGGTCGGGGCGCTGGGTAATCATCACGCCCATCAGAAGCCCGCCATTTGAGCCGCCCATGATCCCAAGGTGATCCGTTGAGGTGACGCCCTTAGCGATCAGATCTTCGCCGACGGCGATAAAGTCATCATAGATGCGCTGGCGATTGCCTTTGAGGCCGGCTTGGTGCCAGGCGGGACCGAACTCGCCGCCGCCACGAATATTGGCCAGGACATAAGCGCCGCCGCGCTCCAACCACATCCGGCCAATGCCACCGCTATAACTCGGGCGCATCGACACTTCGAACCCACCATAGCCATAGAGAAGCGTTGGCGTGCTTCCATCCAAGACGATGTCTGAGCGGTGCACGACAAAATACGGGATTTTGGTGCCGTCTGCCGAGGTGGCAAACATTTGCTGGACAGTCAGCCCCTCTGTGTCGAATTTCGCCGGAAGCGCTTTCAAGTCGGACGTCGTATTTGTCGCCGCATCAAAAGTGAGCAAGCTATCTGGGCTGAGGAAGCCCTCATAATTCACGAAGACCGTCTCTTCCTCTTTGTCGGCAAACGCGATGCCGGCTTGGCCGGTTCCGGGTAGGGCGACATCGCTCGTGGTCCATCCGGCTTCATCGCTATGTTCCAATCGCAAAATCTTACCAGCGACATTGTCATTGATGGAGAGCAGCGCGGCTGACTTGGAGACGGCGACCCCGTTGACCGCCTGGCGCTCATTGGCGCGAAACACGAGCTCGACGGGCGGCAACTCTTTTGTGTCGAGGAATTGCTGCAGATTGAAGGCGACCAGGTCGCCGGTTTTGAAGGTCTCGTCTCCGACGGTCCAGTCTTCTTGCAGGGTGACGAATTGCATTCCTTTGTAATCGTCGCCGAGCGATGATTTTTGTGGGATTGGGAAGGCAACCGGTGCGCCATCGCTCAGCAACCAATAGGTCGAGGTGAAAAACGTATCGGCTTCGACGGCGCCATAAATCATGGTGCCATCTTCAAGCTCGGAAGACCAAGGCCAGACACCAACATCCGTGGCTTGCCCGGCATAAAGCTCTTGAGCCTCATCGAGGCTCTGCCCACGCTTCCAGAGACGGACAGACGACGGATAACCGGACTCGGTCAGGGTCGATCCATCGCCGCCCCAATCGGTCCCGACCAGCACTGTGTCATAGTCGACCCAAGCAACGCCTTGCTTGGCTTCAGCGGTTTCAAAGCCGCCCTCGACGAAATTCTTCGTGTCGAGATCAAACTCGCGATTGATCACGGCATCTTTGCCGCCATCCGACAGCGCGACAAAGCACAGCGTCTTCTCAGCACCCTTAGGGCGGAAGCAATTTGCGCCCTTAAACACCCAGTTCTTGTCTTCGTCAGCAGCCAATTTGTCGAAGTCGAGGACAGTTTCCCATTCGGGGTCGTCGGTCTTGTAGCTTGCCAGGCTGGTGCGCCGCCAAAGACCGCGGACATTGGTTTCGTCCTGCCAGAAATTATAGACCATGCCATCTCGCACGCGGCCATACGGAATGCGGTCGTTCGACGTCGCAAGATCAAGCGCCTTGGCATAATTATCGTCGTAGACAGAAAGGGATTTAATCGCATCAAGCGAGCGATCATTTTGCGCGTTCACCCAGGCAAGGGCCGCTTCGCCTTCAACCTCTTCTAGCCAGATATAAGGGTCGTCTGAGGGCGCTTCGGTCGTGGCGATCGTGTCTGATTCCATGGTTGCGTTAGAACTCGCTTCTGTCTCTGTCGCGGCACTTGGCGTCTCGGTGATTGTGGTGCAAGCCGCGAGTGCAGCGCCGGCGGCTAAAGTCAAAAGGGTCAAGCGCATCAAATTCCTCCATGATCTGAGGAATGATTTAGCGACGCTGCGCTTTAGAGCAAGCAATTGGATCTAAGAATTTGGCGATCAGCCGGAAAACTTACCCGTCGACTGACGTACAATGAGTTCGAAGTCGAAAACCTCTTCGAGGGCCGTTTCCGGTTCGGACGTCATCAGCCGTTCCGCTGCACGTCGGCCCATTTCTGCGACCGGTTGGCGGATCGTCGTCAGCGAAGGCCAGACCGCCGAGGCGAGACGCGTATCGTCAAAGCCAGCAATCGAGATATCGCCCGGGATTTGTAGCCCAGCCGCCATGACAGCGGTCATCGCTCCAACGGCCATGTCATCATTTGCGGCAAAGATCGCGGTCGGACGCGGGGTCGCTTCAATCAATTTTGCGGCCGCTTCCAGGCCGGACCGTAGCGAGTAATCGCCTTCGACAATATGCGCCGGGTTTACTTTGAGCCCAGCCGCCGAAAGCGCATCAAGATAACCTTCTCGTCGCCCCGTTGAGGCATTGTGACCGGCGGGGCCAGCAATGAAGGCAATGTCCTTATGGCCAAGCTCAATCAGGTGGCGAACCATTTCGTTTGCAGCGAGGCGGTCATCCATGCGGATCACGGGCGTCGCTTCTGGTTGGCGGGCTGGCGACAGACTCGCATAGGCGGTGCCGCTTTCTTTGAGGAGGCCAAGAATATCGGGATCGTCACAAAGCGGCGGGGTCAGAACGACACCATCGGCGCGCGACATCATCAGAAAGTTCTCAAGCCGCTCCAAAAAGTCAGGCGCGGTGCGGTCGACCACTTCTGGAAGCAGAAAATACCCTTGCATCCGACAAGCTTGATAAATGCCATCGTTCACCGCAGCGACATATTCGGGAACCGGATTGTCATGCAAATGCGCGATCAGGAAGGAGCGCGCGCCGGCTAAGGACCGGGCCGCAGGGTTGGGGCGGTAGCCCAAGTCGCGCGCGGCTTTCATAACAAGTTCGCGTTTGGCCGGGCGTACATTGGGCTCATTATTGAGCACGCGCGAAACCGTTTTGGCAGATACACCTGCTTTCTCGGCAACGTCGTCTATGGTGATGGCGCGTGTCGGGCGGCTAAGGCCCATGGAAGATCTCCCAGCTATTGTCTTTATGTGCCGCAATCCGACTGCGAACGCAATCTAACCGTGTGCACATGGTCCCCGTTTGCAACATGCATGCACTAGAATTGGAAATATACAAAGGGAGAGGCTTCTAAAGGATAAAGCGCGAGCAAAATGCCTGTGAGCACGCCAATTCCTCCCCAATACGGCGCAGGATTACGCAAAAAACGAACAGATTTGAGTTTGGTCAGCGCGCCGCGTCCTAAGGCAGCGTCCAACGCTATCAGCGGCACAACCATCCAGACCCAAGCGGAAAGGTGCGCGCTGCCTCCATCCCGCAGGCCGAAAAAGGCCGACCAGATGGTCATTGTATCGGCAAAGCTTTCCGCCCGAAACGGCACCCAAGTGAGCAGAACGAAGAATTGGGTCGCTGCTAGTCCGAGCGCGAAGTGTAGAACAAATTTGCCTTTGAACAGCGCGCGATGAAAGGCGAGCGCTGCCCCATGAAGCGCCCCCCAGGCGACAAAGGTCCAAGCCGCCCCATGCCACAGTCCACCCAGCACCATGGTCGTCATCAGATTGCGATAGGTGCGAAGCTCGCCCTGTCGATTTCCGCCGAGCGGAATATAGAGGTAATCGCGCAGCCAGGATGATAGCGAGATGTGCCAGCGCCGCCAGAAATCATCGATCGAAGGGCTCGCATAGGGATAGTCGAAATTCTTCGGGATGTAGAAACCGAACCAGCGCGCAACGCCAATCGCCATCAAAGAGTATCCGGCAAAGTCAAAATAGATGAGGCCGGCAAAAGCGAGGGTCGCGCCGATAAGCGCAGCGTTCGACCAGAGAGCGAGATCGGTGTCGCCATCGACTAAGGCATTACCAAAAACCGGGTCCACAAACTGAGCGAGATTGTCGGCAATCCCAGCTTTGTAAGCGAAACCGAGCGCGAACGCGCGAAGGCCTGCGAAAAACAGCGCGCCGCTGAGTTTCTTTGCGCGTTCCATCTGTGGGAAAAAGCTTGCTGCGCGCACAATCGGCCCCGCCACCAATTGCGGGAAGAAGGCGATATAGAGCGCCACGCGGCGAAGGCGCTGTTCAGGCGCGAGGTCGCCGCGCGCGACATCGACAATGTAGGAGATCGCCTGAAAGACGTAGAAGCTGATCCCGACGGGCAGCAAGATGTTGAGCGCGGTCCAACCTGGATCGACGCCGACAGAGGCCAACATGGTGCGCGCGCTGTCAGCGAAGAAGCCAAAATACTTGAAGATCGCGATGACGGATAGATTGACCGAAATGCCGCCGATCAAGGCATAACGGCGATACTTCTCGCCCGGCGCGCGGGTCGCGGCGAAGTTCGCGACGGCCCAGCTAACCAGAATGACAAATCCAATCAGACCGAGGAATCGCCAGTCCCACCAGCCATAAAAAATGGCGCTGGCCAGAAGAAGCAGCGACAAGCGGTGTTCTTTGTTCCGCAGCAGCCAATAGGCCCCAAAGACGGCGGCGAGAAAGACGAAGAAGATGGAATCGGTGAAAATCACTCGGACGCCTCCAGGACTTTGGAGGCAATGATTTGGTCAACCAGCCAGGCATTGTAGATCGCGGTGCCACTATCGAGGAGGTGGCTCGGATCAAACCAAAAATCGCCGTTCAACTGACGCATCAATGCGGGATCGTTGGGGGAGATGCAGGTGTTTTGCACGAACTCACCAACGCACAGCCCATCCATATAGGCACGGGTCTCAGGATCGAGCGCCGGGGGTTGATAATAAGCAACCTCGCGCACGCCCGCAGATTTCAAGCGACGCAATTGCTGTAAGCGGAACGACCGTGCCCATTGTGGGCCTTGATAAGTCTCCGCAAGCTTGGATTGAAGTGCGAGCTCTGGATCAGCGTCTCTGCGTGGCTCAGACTGCGGATCGTAGGCTGGGACGGCCTCAATCTCCGAAGAGCGCTCACCGCCGGAGACGAGGCCAACATTGAAGAAATTAAGAGCGCTATGGGCGCCGAGATAGGCTGAATCCAGTGCGCAGTTTTTCACCCCGCGACAGGCACCGCCCAGGATTCCGAACCCGGTCCATGCGGCAGTGGCGAGGTCGAACTGTTCGATTGCGCGGGTGTTAAATTTCGAATTGCCGAACATGTAAGCGGCGCGTTCATCAAAGTCTTTGGCAACCTCAACAAAGACCACATCAGGGACGCGGCCCGATAGGCTCATGAATTGTTCAAGATGCGCATCGCGCTCGAGAATGGAGGCCGCTTCAATCGAAAGGGAGACGACGCGATGGGGAAATCCGCGCTCGCGCAAAGCAAGCGTTAGCCGATCTGGATCAATGCCATTCCGAGAATAGCTGGCGCCGGTGAACACAATCAGAGGTGCTTCGTCTTGCGTGGCGGCGGCAACGGCGGCGTTCACATAGCGATCGAAATCTGTCGTGCGTCCTATGCCGGCGGCGCCTGCGATCGCTTTCACCGTAAAGGCCGAAAGCAGCAATCCAGCCGCGAAGGCCGATAGGGCGGTCATGCGTCGACCCATCAATGGAAGCTTCAAGCCATGCGCCAGGATCAAGGCGATACCGGCCAAAAGGAACAGGCTCCACTGCATGACGAACGTCCCTCCTCTTCGCGCCA
>CAYNUI010000003.1:0-25432 GCA_964400185.1 uncultured Hyphomonas sp. | reverse complement strand
CCGGCCAAAAGGAACAGGCTCCACTGCATGACGAACGTCCCTCCTCTTCGCGCCAGAATGGCACGCTCAGAATTCGCCTGTCAGGAGAAGCAATTGCCTTGCCAACTCGCCTATTGGGGGATCAGTCCTCGGTGGAGGGAGAATTTTCCGCCATTGCGCGCATCATGAAGAGGGGAATTGAGCCGCGTTCGGTCATCACCCAATCGAGCGGTACATCATGCGATTCCGCCGGGACGTGTTCGACTTCTTGGCCAAAGAAAGCGAGCCCACAGACAAAGACGCGGCCTTGCTCGCGCAACCGGGTCAAAGCGCGGTCATAATGGCCTTTGCCATAGCCTAAGCGATTGCCGGAGCGGTCAAAGGCGAGCAGCGGTGTAAGCACCAAAGTCGGTTGAACTTCAGGCACTTCGGCATTCGGCTCGAGCAGGCCGAAGGGACGCTTTTCCAGCATATCGCCGCGCTCATAGGCCCGGTAAACCATGCTGCCATCCTCCTGGACGCACGGCAGGGCCAGTTTTGCACCGGCTTTGATTAGCTTGCCCATAAGCGGGCGTGGATCAATCTCGCTGCCAATCGGCAGATAGACGGCAACCGTCGGACCATACCTCTCGAGCAGTTTCAGCGGAAATTTGTCCGCAAGGGTCTCGCCCGCATCCGGATCGCGCGCGGAAAGCTCATCGCGCAGCTCTTTCATTTGCGCGCGTAGGGCGTTCTTGTCAGCGCTCATGCGGGCTCTGTTTCCTCAACCGGCATATCGGTCAGGCCGACCAAGGCGTGCGCATAAGCGCGAGCCGAGAAGGGTTGTAGGTCTTCCGCCTTCTCCCCAACGCCGACGAAGTGGATCGGCAAGGCGTGCGCTTCAGCGATGGCGACCAGCACGCCGCCTTTGGCGGTGCCGTCCAGTTTGGTCATAACAATGCCCGAGACATCAGCGGTGTGGCGGAAGGCTTCGACTTGGCTGAGCGCGTTTTGGCCCACGGTCGCATCGAGCACCAGGATGACGTCATGCGGCGCCTCAGGGTCGAGCTTGCGCGTGACACGCACGATTTTAGCAAGCTCGGCCATTAATTCGGATTTGTTTTGCAAACGCCCAGCGGTATCGACCAGGACCAGATCGAGATCTTCGGCTTTGGCTTTCTCAATCGCCTCATAGACCAAGCCCGCTGCATCTGCGCCGGGCTCTTTGGCAAGCACCGGAATGCCTGCGCGCTCGCCCCAGACCGTGAGTTGTTCAATGGCGGCGGCGCGGAATGTATCGCCAGCCACGAGCAGCGCTTTGGCGCCTTGTTCCTGAAGTTTCGACGCGATTTTGCCGATCGTCGTCGTCTTTCCTGAGCCATTGACGCCCACGAACAGCACCACGCGCGGCCGGGAGCCTTCTGAAAAGTCCACAATCTGCTCGCGTGGCGACATGATCGCCTCGATCTCATCGGCGAGCGCGATTTTGATCTCTTCGTCCGTGACGTCCTTATCCATTCGCGTCTTGGCGAGGTTTTGGACGATTTGTGCGGAGACTTTGCCGCCCATATCTGAGGTCAGGAGAATGTCTTCCAAGTCCTCCAGCGCCTCATCGTCGAGCTTGCGCTGGGTGAACAGGCTGCTGATCGACGCGCCCATTTTTGACGAGGATTTTGCCAGTCCAGAAGAGAGCTTTGAAAAGAAGCCTGGCTCAACGACTTCGGCATAAGGATCGGGTTCACCGCGAGCGATGGCGGCTTGGCGTTCGGCTTCGCGACGCGCGCGTTCTTCGGCAAGTTTTTGGCGAAGCTCTTCATCGGCCCGGCGCTGTGCCAACAGGGCGAGTTCCGCCTTGGCTTTTTCTTCCTGAGCACGGCGAGCGGCTTCAGCCTCGCGGGCAGCTTCAGCTTCAGCCGCGATGCGTTCCGCTTCCGCTTGTGCGCGAGCGGCTTCTTCAGCCGCCGCGGCGTCCGCCTCGGCGCGCTGTCTGGCGGCTTCAGCGTCTTGCTCAGCTTTCAGGCGCGCGGCTTCGCGTTCTTCAGCTTCTTTGGCGAGCCTTGCCGCTTCGGCTTCGGCTTCTGCGGCTTCGCGTTGCTGGCGTTCTTCCCAGGCGCGATTGGCCTCAGCAACTTTGCGCTCGATCTCGGCCTGTTCTTGGGCTTTTCGCGCAGCTTCTTCTTCGGCTAAACGAGCAGCCTCAGCCTCAGCGGCTTGCTTCGTAGCAAGCTCTTCGGCGGAGAGTTCTGGAGACTCCATCTCCGCGCCAGCTTGCAGCGCTTCGTCTTTTTTCTTTTTCTTTCCGAACCAGAGAATCATAAAGCTTCGGCTTTCAATCGTGTATCGTCATGCCGGATTATCCGGGCGCGGATCGGGCGTCCAGCCTCGCCGCTGACATGCTCGAACCCCACCGGCGTGAAATCTGGTAAACGCCCTTGGCGATCGCGTTCGATCAGGACGGTGGTTTCCCTGCCAATATGGGCATTGAGGTGGTTAATCAAAGCGGCCTGTCCCGCTGCTCTTAAGCGAGCTGCGCGGTCTTTAATGAGCGCTTTTTCAAGCTGAGGCATGCGCGCAGCCGGCGTGCCGGGGCGCGGGCTGTACGGAAAGGTGTGCAAGAAAGCGATGCCGCACTCTTCAATCAAGCGCAGCGAGTTCTCAAACGCGTCCTCGGTCTCTGTCGGAAAGCCGGCAATGATGTCCGCACCTAGCGCAAGATCAGGGCGTATGGCGCGCAAGCGCTGCGCAAGTTCTATGGCTTGTTCTCGCGAGTGACGGCGCTTCATCCGCTTCAGGATGAGATTGTCGCCATGCTGTAAGCTCAAATGCATGAAGGGCGCGACGCGTGGATCGCTCATCGCTTCGAACAAGGCTTCGTCCATTTCAATCGCGTCGATGGATGAAATCCGAAGTTGTTGAAGATCCGGAACCAGTTTCAGGATCCGCTGCACCAAATTGCCGAGTTGCGGCTCGCCCGGCAGATCGGCGCCCCATGAGGTAAGATCAACGCCGGTCAGGACGATCTCATAATGCCCTGTTTCGACAAGGCGCTGGATCATCCGCACGACATCGCCAGCAGGCACGGATCGCGAGTTCCCGCGACCATAAGGAATGATGCAAAACGTGCAGCGATGATCGCAGCCATTTTGGACTTGGACATAAGCGCGCGCGCGGCCGTCCATTCCGTCGATCAAGTGACCGGCAGTCTCTTCGACCGACATGATGTCATTGACCCGGACTTTTTCGGTTCCGCCCAGTAGGTCAACCGGCCGCCAGGTTTCGGCTTGCATCTTCTCATGATTGCCGATTACGCGGGTGACTTCTGGCATCTCTGCAAACATGTCGGCATCGATTTGCGCCGCGCAGCCCGTGACGATGATCGGGGCATCTGGATTGTCTTTTGCTGCGCGCCGGATGGTTTGCCTGGCGCTCCGCACCGCTTCGCCTGTGACGGCACATGTGTTGACGATAATCGCGCCGTCTAAGCCAGCCTTCTCGGCATGGCCCCGCATAACTTCGCTTTCATAGCTGTTTAAGCGACAGCCAAGCGTGATGACCTGCGAGGGTCTGAGGGCGCGATCAGGTTTCGTCATAGCAATGACCGCGCATATCGCGTTGCTGAGCTTTAAGGGCAAGGGGGTATTGACGTCTCGCATAAGTGAGCGTATATTCACTCACATACTAGGGAGATGACCATGCTTGGTGTCATGATGCTTATATCGTTCGCCGTGCCACTCGCCGGCGCTTTAATGATCCGCCGTTATACGTGGGTTGGGATCTGTGCTGGATTGATGGCGGTGGTCGCGGCTCCGGTGATCCAGAAGCTCGTCAACAACTCGTATGACCCAATGGGCTGGGGCTTTGTGCTGATCTTGGTCTTCTGGCCCGCTGCGGCCGGAACAACGCTTGGCGGCTTGATCACAGCGTTCCGGCGATGGAGATCGGGACCAGGTCCCGTAGAGGCCCTAAACGTAATCTTTGCGGTGCTCTTGGCCGGTGTCTCGGTTTGGTTCGGGCTCTGGGCGGCGTCTGACTTTTAATTGGTTTCAGCTCTCGGGCGGCGAAACCGTGCGAGGATCGGAAAATGGTCAGACCCAACGGACTCCAAAACTTTGAACTCGACCAGTTCCAAATTTCCTTCAAACATGATGTGGTCGATTGAGAGGCCCAGGAGTGGAAAGAAGGTCGGCCAGGTATTGGAAAGGCGAGGATCGCCCGCGCGTTTGCCGGGCAGTCTGCGAAAGGTCGGGCTCCACGGCGTCAAATTGAAATCGCCAAGCATGATAAAGGTCTCTTGATCATACAGCGCTGAACTTGCTTCGCGCAGCAGCTTGTTGCGAGCTTTGATCATGGCAGGCGACAAAGGCGTCATCGCATGGGTTGCGATGATACGGGTGCCGCTCCAGGCACCATCTAGATCCGCGATGATGTAAGCGCGCCGACCGGTGTCGCTCCGTAAGACTCGGTCCGAGAATACAAATTCGTCTTTGGACAAAAGCGTCAATGGATTGCCCATATGATGGGGCATATTTTCCCAAGCCGCATGGGTGCCATAAGCATAGCTCGGAAACGCCGCGGCATAGCGCTCCATGTCCATACCCGAGACCGCCTCGTTGATCGCCAAAATATCCGCGCCCTCGCGCTCGGCTACGATCTGAAGCTCCTCCATCGCGCTTGGGAGGCCGTAAATATTCGCCGTGATCACGGTCAAACACTCGCCTTCCTGGCAAGGCGGTCCGGATGCAGCCTCATACTTTGAGAAGAACATGAAGGGTGTTGCGGTAATGAAAATGATCGGCAACGCGAACAACAGAAGACGCTTGTTTAGATAGATCAGCGTGGCGGCCGCGATCGTGCTCGCGAGCAGTATTTGCGGTAAGAAACTGACCAGCATTTCAAGCTCAGAAATGCCGGGAATGACCTGCGCCAAAGTCGCAAAAGGGCACAGGATCATCAGGGTGAAGATCGACAGCGCCGTCGAGCCGATTCTGAAAAGCTGAAGGCCCAAGCTGAGTATCATTAGGGTCTAAACCGTGAAGCTCTCTTCCAGTTCAACAGGTCCGGTCATGATCACATGATCCGACGCTTCGTCCCAGTGAATGAAAAGATCGCCGCCATCCAGGATGAGCTTGGCTTTGCGGTCTGTTTTTCCTACGCGTGCTGCGCAAACGAGCGCAGCACAGGCACCGGTGCCGCACGCTTGCGTCAAACCCGCGCCGCGCTCCCAAACCCGCAGTCGAATGGTCTCTCGGTCAATGACTTGGGCAAAGCCGACATTGGTTCCTTCTGGAAAGGTTGGGTGCCATTCGACCAAGGGCCCGATGGCCGGGATATCATAGGCGTCAACATCATCGACAAAGAAGACTGCATGCGGATTGCCCATGCTGACCACGGCGGGCTTATAGAGATAAGGATCATCCATCGGCCCGATTTTCACGTCGACGCCGCGCACATCCATCTTCTCAGACAAGGGAATGTCTTCCCAGCCCATTAGCGGTGAGCCCATATCGACACTGACCAAGCCATTGTCCGCGCGGGAGCCTTTTAGGAGGTCTGCTTCGGTCTGAATTCGAACTTCATCTTGGCCCAATTCCTCAAGAAGGAGATGCGCCACAGCGCGGGTGCCATTGCCGCAGGCTTTGACCTCGCCGCCATCGGCGTTCCAGAAGCGCAAAAAGGCGTCAGCGCGCAAATCGCTCTCGATGGCCATGATCTGATCGGCTTTCATGGTCTCTGCGATTTCACGCAGCTGCGCCTCAGATGGCGCAAATTTACGCTCGCGCGCATCAAAGATCGCGAACGCATTACCTGCCCCATTCATCTTCCAAATACGCATGAGATTGATCCTAGCCGTCAGCGGCGTGACATAATCCTGGTTGTACGGGTTTAAAAGGCTTTATTTTGGCAAGCGTGTGGCGCTGAGCCAGGCGCCCGCTTGGATCAAAGCCGCGATCATCAATAGCAGCTGCACGATCCAATGGCTCAGAATAAACGCGCCCAATCCCGCTGCGATGGAGAACCAATGCAGCCGCGGCTCGCTCATCAGATAGCCAGCGAGACGACGTTTGGCCTCGATCGTCGCCAAGGTGACGTGCGCCCAGATCCGATTCATGCCGGGCGGGCCGAACACGTCTTGCAAGTCTTGCGGGTCTGTGACGCCGGACAATTCAGCCAACTCGCGCACGCCCGTGTGGCCAATCTCAACGCGTTGGCGCAGCTGCATGGTCTGCACCAAGCGGATAAAGGCTGAAATCATCACAGCAAGCGCGATGGAGACGAGCGGAAGACCAGAGAGCAAAGACATGGTGGCCTATATAGGGCACCGACACGGCGTACGGTAGGTGCGCCTAGCGAGGGATTGCCGCCCAATAGTCGAAGTCGAGGCAAACGCCGGGGGCATATTTGCCGTCTTCACCACGCAGCGCAAACGCGCCCGGGTCTTGGTCTTTCACCGCGACCAATCGCAGACGAAGCGCTCCAACCGTGTCGGAGAGCTCCGCTTTGTCGAGCACTTCGCTCCAGGCATAGATCGTGTCGCCGGCAAAGAGCGGCCCGGCGTGGGTGCCGCCATTGATGGCGAGCATTTCAGCGGCATTGGCGAGCCCATTGAAGCTCAGCGCACGGGCGATTGAGATGACGACGCCGCCATAGATCAGGCGTTTGCCAAAGCGGCTGTCCTTCTGCGCATGGGCGTCGAAATGCACTTTGGCGGTGTTTTGATAGAGGCGCGTCGCGACCTGGTGCTCGGCTTCTTCGACGGTCATGCCGTCGACATGGTTTATTTTCTCGCCGACCTCATACGCGTCATAGCGATGAGCGGACCCGGCCAGTGTGTCGTCCCAATGGCCATAGGCACGGTCATAGTTAAGCGCGCTCGCGGGTACGGCCTTTGGTAGGTCAGGAATGACCGGATCTGGCGCGGGTGAGCTCGCATCTTTCTTGTGAACCATCACCCAGCGAACATAAGAGAGGGCCACCTCGCCGCGCTGATTGTATCCCGTCGTTCGGACATAGACGACGCCGGTCTTGCCATTCGAATTTTCTTTGCGGCCAATCACCTCGGACACGGCGGTCAGCGTGTCACCCGGATAGATCGCTGTCGGGAATTTGCCGTCTGCATATCCGAGATTGGCGACAGCATTCAGCGAGATGTCTGGCACTGTCTTTCCGAAGACGACGTGAAAAGCGAGCAGGGGATCAATCGGCAAACCGTCAAATCCATTCGCCTCAGCAAAAGTCGCGGCGCTGTACAGCGCGTGCCGCGACCCGGTCAGGGCCCGGTAAAGGCTAATGTCGCCAACGGTGACGGTCAGCGGCGTGGCATGGCGAATTTCCATGCCGATGTGAAAGTCTTCGAAATAGTTTCCGGGATTTGATTTTGTCATGCCGCCTTAAAGTGCGGTGGATATGATCTGGTCAAGCCTCTCGCGACGCCAGACTCTAGTGGAGGCTGAAGCTCATCATGAACACGTCGGCCATGACCAAAGTGATCGCAGATCCACCTGACGAGAATGCGCCGCCAAGGTGCGGGATGAGCAGCACGGTCAGCATGACTGAAACCAAGCAACCGCCGACAAATTGGGCTTGTCCGTTTTGCAGCAGCTCTGGCACCGCCCGCGGGCCAAATACGACCAATTGCGGCCCATACATAAAGGCCGCAGAAAGAAGCAAAAAGAAGACTGCAACAAGCTGAAACGCCAGCATCAAAACCACCTGAAACAATTGGATCAGGTGTTTACTATTGCAGATCCTGGTTGAATTGCGGTGTCAGCAATCGGTGAAATTTCACCGATCTCAAGCGATTTCAAGCAGCTTATCGTTCGGGCGACCGAGCGCAGCTTTATTGCCGTTTATCCCGATAGGCCGCTGAATGAGACGCGGATTGTCAGCCATGGCTGCAAAGACCTCCTCGTCCGTCGCTGTATCAGGAAGATCGAACTTTACCGCATCCTTCTCGCGTAAAAAGGCTCTTGGCGAGACGCCGCCCATCTTTTTCGCAATGTCTTTAAGCTCATCCACGCTGAGGCGCTCTGAGGCGTTCATATATTTGCGGACATCCGGCTCGATGCCATTTTCTTGCAACAGCGCCAGGCCTTTCTTGGAGGAACCACAGCCGGTGTGATGGATGAGAACATAAGTCATGAAACGCGCTCCTACAGGGTCTGAGCGGTAGATAGGTGTTCGGGCGAATTAGGCAATCGTCGCGGGGTGAGCATTGGCAGCGCGAGCGAGATCAGGCAGATTGATCCCCATGACCATAGAGCCCAAACACCCCACGCTAGAAGCGGCCCTCGCGCTGCAATCTGAACTCGCCCAGCGGGCCGCTGAAATGGATGAGGTCCGCCGCCTTCCAGCCGATCTGGCTCAAAAGCTCGCGGAAGGTGGACTCTTTCGGATGATCACCCCAGCCGCTTATGGCGGACTAGAATGCACGCCGCGCCAGGTTGTGGATGCGGTGGAGGCGGTGGCGGAAGCCAATGCGAGCGCCGGATGGTGTGTGATGATCGGGGCCACGACGGCCCTGAATGCCGCCTACATGGAGCCAGAAATGGCCAAAGAGGTCTATAAAGACCCGATGACCATTACCGGCGGCGTTTTTGCGCCTATGGGCAAAGCGGTTGCGGATGGGGACGATTTTATTGTCAGCGGGCGCTGGCAATGGGGGTCCGGCTCGGCCAATTGTACCTGGCTCTGCGGCGGCTCGATGATCTTTGACGATGGCGAAATGCGCCTTTTGCCGAGTGGTCGTCCAGATGCGCGGATGATGGTGTTTCCGGCCGAAGAAGCAGAGCTCTTGGATACCTGGCACGTGATGGGCCTGAAAGGCACCGGATCGGGTGATATCGCGGTGCAAAATGTCCGCGTTCCAAAGGGGCGCTCGGTCAGTTTGGTTGCGGACAAACCTCTGATCGATGGCGCTTTGTATAAGTTCCCGGCTTTTGGCCTGCTGAGCCTCGGCGTTGCGGCCACCGCGCTTGGCAATGCGAAAGGCGCGCTTCAGTCCTTTGCAGATCTTGCGAGCGCTAAGAAAAACCAAGGCTCCGCGAAGACTTTGAGCGAGCGGGCGACCATCCAATCTGAGATGGCGAAACTGACGGCAGCGTTCCGCGCAGCTCGAGCCTATCTGCATGATGAAATCGAGCTGACGTGGGAAATTGCCCAAAACAGCGACGATATTCCGGTCGAGCGCCGCGCCGCTTTGCGCATGGCGTGTACGCATATGGTGCGCACCAGCGCTGATATCTGCCGGACAACGTATGATTTAGGGGGTGGTGCCGCGCTGTTTGAGGCGAGCGACCTTCAGCGTCGCTTCCGCGATGCGCATGCCATGACCCAGCACATCGTCACCGCGCCGGCGACGTGGGAGCTGACCGGGCGGCTTCTCTTCGGCCTCCCGACCGATGCGAGCATGGTTTAGGCCTTATTCGGCCTCAGCGACCACTTCATCTGAGCCGCGGGCGAGCGTTTTCATAACGCCATCGGCCTCTTCAACCGTTTCAGCTGGCGCCTCTTTCTTACGATTGTAAGTACGGCGGCGTTTGGGTTGCTCTTCGGTCTCTGCTGACGCGTCTACAGGTTCAGCCAGGTCGGTGGCGTCGCCATTTGCTGCGTCTGTTGCTTCGACTTCAGCTTCTTCGCGTGGCTTTCGATTGCGGCGGCGTGGTTTCGCCTCGGCGGTTTCGCCGTCAGCGTCAGCACTTTCTTCGCTGGCCGTTTCGCCATCAGCTTCAGCCTGAGCAGTGCGCTCGGCATCACGGGCCGCGCGCTCTTCAGCTTTCGCAGCTTCGCGGGCTTCGCGTTCTAGGCGCGCTTCTTCTTTTTGCTTTTCGAACTCTGCGACGATGCGAGCATAGTGTTCAGCATGCTGAAACAGGGCTTCAGCCTTAACGCGGTCCCCAGAGGTTTGAGCATCGCGTGCATATTGCAGATATTTATCTAGAATCTGCTGCGCGGAGCCGCGAATGCGCACATCCGGCCCATTGCTCTCATAGTGGCGGTTTGGATTCGGATTATTGTTATTATTTCCACCCGAGCGGCGACGGCGCTTGCGCTGCATAGCCATAGGCAATTCCTGATCTTAAAAGTCCGATTGTCGGACGGTTTACTCGCGCGATTTCGCAATTTCCTAAACTGTCGCGCTAACTCAAGGCCGGACAGGTTGCCCCCTGGTCACTGACCTTGAGTTTTACCTAGCGCGCCGAATGGGATTCGCCAAGGGGGGCTCTGCTAAGTTTTTCGGGCGGCGACCACCCGGTCATTTCCGCTCATGTCCTGTCGGTGCGATAGATCAGTGAATTGGGCCTGTGTCAGCAGGTCCGTCACGGCCATTTTTTGATCGTGCCCAATCTCGAAAATCAAATGGGCGCCCGAAACCATTTTCTGAGCCGCTAAGGAAATGATCTCGCGGTAAGCGTCCAGTCCATCCGCTCCGCCATCAAGCGCCATGAGGGGTTCAAAGTCTTTAACCTCAGGCTCAAGCGTCGGAATGACATCACTGCGGATATAGGGAGGGTTGGAGACGATGAGATCGCAGTCTGCCCATCCTTGCCAGTCATTCCACGAGCCTCGAAACAGCGAGACCCGGTCCATCAGTTTGAGCCGGGTGAAGTTCTCCTCAGCCAGGCTCATCGCCTCGGGACTCGCTTCGACGGCCACACCCTTTGCGTTTTTGAACTGGTATAGCCCTTCGGCGAGAAGGACGCCGCTGCCGGTGCCGAGATCGGCGATCGTGAGCGCGTCACGCCGCCTGTCAAACAAGCGCCGAGACGCTTCTAGGAGAAGGTCAAACGTATCATCGCGCGGGATGAGGGCGCGGTGATCCACTTTTAGATCGGCCTCCATGAGGGTGACAGACTGGGTGATATGTTGAAGCGGTTCGCGGCGCACCCGCCGGGCAATAAAGCCGTCGAAGCGGTCTTGTTCAGCGTCGCTGATCAAACGCATCTCAAGCGGCACTGACTGGCGCGTGGATTCTGCCAACGCTTTCGCCATTAGCCGTTTCGCGTCGTGCAGGGCGTCTGGGACCCCTGCAGCCTTTAACCGTTCAGCAGCCTCGCGGATGAGTTCGGCGGCGGGTTTTGGGCTCACGCGTCTTCCATGGCGGCGAGGCGGCGGGCTTGGTCTTCTGTCATCAAGGCCTCGACCACATCCTCGAGCTTGTCGCCGGCAATGATCTTATCGAGCGCATATAGTGTCAGTCCGATACGGTGGTCGGTGACGCGGTTTTCCGGGTAATTATAAGTCCGGATTTTCTCAGACCGATCGCCCGATCCAACCTGAGAGGCGCGGGCTTCGGCGCGTTCGGCGTCCCGCTCTTGCTTTTCTTTCTCATAGATACGGATCTTGAGCTGTTGCATGGCTTTGTCACGGTTCACGTGCTGCGACTTTTCCGAGCTCGTCGCAACAATCCCGGTCGGCAAGTGGGTGATACGGACGGCAGAGTCCGTCGTGTTGACGTGCTGACCGCCCGAGCCGGAGGCTCGCATTGTATCAATGCGGATATCCTCATTCCGGATTTCGATTTGGACATCTTCCGGCGCCGGAAGGACAGCAACCGAGGCGGCAGAAGTGTGTACCCGGCCTTGTGTTTCGGTCGCTGGAACACGCTGGACGCGGTGGACGCCAGACTCCCATTTCAGCCGTCCATAAACGCCGTCGCCTTCGACATTGGCGATGATTTCTTTATAGCCGCCGACATCGCCTTCAGAGGCGCTTTGAAGGTCGATCTTCCAGCCCTGCAATTGCGCATAGCGCGAATACATGCGGAACAAGTCGCCGGCAAAAAGGGCCGCTTCATCACCGCCCGTTCCGGCGCGGACTTCAAGAACGATATTGGCTTTGTCGTCGGCGTCTTTTGGCAGCAATAGAAGCTGCATCTCGCTTTCGGCGTCAGGGATCTTCGCCTTCAGCTCATTGATCTCTTCCTGGGCGAGTTCGGCCATTTCAGCGTCGTCGCCTTTGGCCATGGCTTCGGCTTCTTCGAGCCCCTCTCGCATGGCGATCAGATCACGCGCGGCTTCGACGACCGGCTTAAGCTCGGCATGCTCGCGCGACAGAGCGACGATTTCATCGCTATCGGTGGTCGCGCCCATCCGGGCTTCGACTTCGTCAAAGCGCTCAATCACTTGTTCGAGGCGGGACTGCGGTATTGTGGCCATGCCCCGCCTCTAAACCGGAATGCGTCCTACAGGAAGACCCGAATGACTTCGATCACCGCCATCACGAAGAGGACGATCGTTCCCAGGCTGAAGGTCAAAAACCGCAGCATGACTTTTGGTGACAAGATCTGCACCAAGGAGTGCAACACGCGGATGCCGACATAAGCAAAGCCGAGCTTCATCATCAGCGCGGTGCCGCCGCCCGTGAGGCCAGCAAAGAGCATCAGCGCATAGAAGATTGTGGGTTGCTCGTGCAGATGGTTGTAATTGTCTGCAACGGCGCGAACATTGGCCGGGAGTTTATCGCCATAAGTGCCAGGATGGCGGGCAGAATCCGGGTCGATTTTGGCTTTCTGCATGGCAGGAATACGTGTCGCATACATCCAGAGCCACATGATTAGGGTCCAGCAGACCAGCAGTAAAACCGGCGTCAGAAACGCTTTCATATCCGCCACTTGGCCATCCAAGAGCGATTGAATTAGTGCATTAAAATCAGGTGCTTCCATTTCCATAATTGCCTCCCGCTTTTGATTTTATGCGGGTAGGCTAGGCGTCATTGACCAGATTGCAAAGTCATCTCGCTACGCGAAGGGGTCTCGAAATGGGCCTCCATGAAGGCTGTAAACGCGTCAATGTCCTCTGAAACCACGCTGTGTCCGCCGGGTCGGAGCCAGTAGCTGATCGTTGCGCTGGGGTCGAAAGCGCGCATGTTTTCAGTATCGCTGAGGCCATCAACGCCGCGCGCTTCATAGATCGCGTCAGCGGCTTTCGCCAAAACAAAGGATGAATTCGGATCTGACCAAACGTCCCGGCGACCATTGCCGAGAAAAATGGGCTTTGGCGCGGACAGCGCGAGCAAATAGTGCTGATCAAGCGTCAGGATCAAACCCTCTTCAAGCTCGGCACCGAGGTCTGGTCGCAACCAGTGTGGATAGGATTTCGCCATCCGAACCAGGGTTTCGCCCGTGGTCGAGCGCGAGGACGAGCCTCCGCCAAAGCCTGACTGATGGGCAAGAGCGGCAGCAATCCGGTTTGACCAGGCGGATGCGATCAAAGCGGCTTTGCCATAGCGCGAATGACCGAGCGCTACGATGGAGTCGGCTTGAATGCGGGGATCTGCTCCGAAGACACCGGCTGCCGCGTGGAAGCCGTAAGCCCAAGACATTAATGCGCTGGTTGGGAGCGGGCCTGGGCCAAGTCCCTCCATGACGGTCTGGGCCGAACCGTTCGTGTCCGGGACAAAACTCCAGCCTGAGAAACTGGCATAGGCGAGACCCGCATCAAAGTAACGGTCGATCGGTGCATAAGCGATATAGGTGCCGAATATGTTGGTGGCGATGAAGCCAATGGCGCCAGTCATATTGGACCCATCGCAAGTTTCGCCGCCAAATTCAGTCACTGGATCTTCCGGGAAGACGGAACAATTGTCAGAAAAGGTTTGGCTGATGATGAGCGGCACAGGGGCGCTTTTGGCTTGGTTCGGGTAGGCAATCACCACGGGAAACGTGCGCGCCCCATCGCCCTCGCCGATGGTTAGATCGACTTCCTCCAGCGTGCCACGCCCGCCGAGATAATTGTCATCGATGACGCGTGCGTCGCTGACGGAGACTGGTAGATTCGCCGGCCACGGGCCATAAAGCTCATTCTCGAGCGTGGCGCGCGTTTCGACATCGTCAAATGGCAGCGTGAGCGCGGGGCTCGGCGCGGGCTTATTGTCTGTGTCTAAACTCGCATAGTTTAGTCCAAGCATTGTGCAGGACGACATCATTGCGATTGTGATCCCTGCGAAGATCAATCGGAAGATCCATTTCAGTCCGTGCAAGATCATAGAGCGCCTCCGTCGACCATCAGAGTCGAATAGGGGGCACATCGTAAAACGGCAAGGATACAATGGGGAAATGATCTTCACGCTTGCGCGATCTTGGCTATAAGGCCGTATGCAAATGGTTATTCGACTTATTGTCGCGATCATCTTTGGGGCCAATCTCGGCGCGCTTACCGCGGTTTGGTTCGGCGGCCTGATTTCGGGTGGTCCCACTATCGGTAACGCAATTGATATTGAAGGTTGGCAGAGCGACTGGTCGATCGGATCCGAGAACGCCAACCCGTATGTGCGTGCGCGCGTCGCGCGAAATGGCTTGATGGGCCTGCGCAAAGAAGAAGCGGTCTACTTCATTAAGACCGAAGATGATGCGGGTGACCGTCTAACAGAAGCCTGTACTTATCGGGTCAGCGGGGACACGTATCCGGCGGCCTGGTGGTCGATTACGCTCTATGATGCAGAGAACTATCTGCCGAAAAACCAAGATGGACGGCTGTCTTATGATCAGACGGCGGCTGACCGCGCCTTTAAAGGGGGCGCTTGGAGCTTCCTGGTCGCGCCGACGCCGCCAGGTGATCCAGAGGCGCCTTGGGTCTCAAGCCAAGCGGGTGGCGAATTCGACTTGATGCTGCGGCTTTATCAACCGAGCGATGCGCTCTTGGCTGATCCGACGACAGCGCTCACGCCGCCACGCGTTGAACGCCTGTCCTGCGATGGGGAGACAAGCTAATGCGCCTGATCATTCCCGCCATCGTATTCGTTCTGAGTGCAATAATCGGGCATTTTTTCGTCCTCACGAGCATCCCTGGATTCATCATGGGCAAGGCGCATCAGACGTTTGAGGCGCAGGGCATTCCGATGAATATCTGGGTGCCCTCTCCGCGTCAGACACCCGAGACACAGCGGATCGTGCGGCCTTCGCCCGATTTGGCATATGCTATTTGCCGGTTCGATACGACCACAGGGCCGGTCTTTGTTTCAGCGCCAACTTGGGACGGGTATGGGTCGCTCTCTATCTTTAATGATCAGACCGACAATGTGTTTGTGGCTGACCTTGGACCAGACAGCGATTTCACAGGGATCGAAGTGCGCCGCCCGGCTGAGAATACCGAAGAGGGCGCTCTGACGCTCGATGGGCGCGGGGTTGCGCTCATCCGCCGGTTGGCACCGAGCCAAGAAGACTACGACCGTGCCGCGAGCCTCGTCGCGGGGTCAGTTTGCAATCCGATCGGATAGAAAAGCTTATTCCGCAGCGACGGTTTCAGCGTCACGCTGGGCTTTCAGGCGTTCCGCTTTGGCTTCGACTTGCTCAATAATATGCTCAATCATGTCGGCATTGGAGAGCTTGTGATCCGGACGGCCTGAAACATACATCATGCCGCTTTCTTTACCGCCGCCGGTAAAGCCGAGATCGGTCATGGCCGCCTCGCCGGGTCCGTTGACCACGCAGCCAATGATCGAGAGCGTGATCGGTTCAGCAATGTGCGCCAGGCGCTCTTCCAAGGTTTGCACCGTTGCGATCACATCGAAGCCTTGGCGCGAGCAGCTAGGGCAGGAGATAATGTTCACGCCGCGGGTGCGCAGGCCTAGGGATTTCAGCATATCGAAGCCAACTTTGACTTCTTCGACTGGATCGTCTGAGAGGGAGACACGGATCGTGTCGCCAATCCCCATCCAGAGCAGGTTCCCCATGCCGATCGACGACTTAACCGTTCCGATGCGACGTCCACCGGCTTCAGTAATTCCAAGATGGAGCGGCGCATCTGTGGCTTCGGCGAGCTGTTGATAAGCGGCCACCGCGAGGAACATGTCGGAGGCTTTCACAGAAATTTTATAATCGTGGAAGCCAAGATCATCGAGGATACGGGCATGATCGAGGGCGCTTTCGACCATCGCGTCTGGACAAGGTTCGCCATACTTTTCGAGAAGATGCCGCTCCAAAGACCCGCCATTCACGCCGATCCTGATCGAGCAACCATTATTGCGCGCGGCTGAAACCACGTCTTTAACGCGGTCCGGCGAACCGATGTTTCCGGGATTGATCCGTAAACAGGCTGCGCCCGCCTCTGCCGCTTCAATGCCCCGCTTATAATGGAAGTGAATGTCCGCCACGAGCGGAACCGGCGACGCTTTGGAAATCGCAGCAAATGCTGCAGTCGACGCCTCATCGGGACAGGACACGCGGACGATATCCGCGCCTGCTTCGGCGGCGCGTTCAATTTGCGCCAGGGTCGCGCTGACATCGGGTGTCGGCGTGTTGGTCATGGTCTGAACACTGATCGGAGCACCGCCGCCAACCGGAACATTGCCGACCATGATTTGCCGCGACTGACGTCGGTCGATGTTGCGCCAAGGGCGAATAGGATTGTGGGTCATGAACGGATGTCCTGCGCCAAACTCTTTGCCCCATTTGGACGCTGAATGCGGCGAGGTAAAGGCCTCGCAATGCCGCAGATTTCGTTCAAATTTCAAAGGTCTCGTGAACGCTCCAGAAAACACGATTTGCTATGACGCCGTTTGAGGTTTGATTAATCCGTTGGAGCTCCGCATGCGCACTCTACCCATTCCGGGACATTTTGCCCCCAAGTGGCAAAAGCGTTTCGAAGCGTTTGCAAATGATAATCGCGGTCTCGCCGCGGTCGAGTTCGCGTTGATCGCGGTGCCTTTCTTCTTTCTGATTTTTGGGCTTTTGGAAGTCTGTGTGATTTTCATCATGTCATCTGTGCTTGAGCATGGGGCGAGCGAAGCGGCGCGGGCCATCAAAACCGGACAATTCCAACAAGCGGGCTTTGGTGAGACCCAGTTTAAGAGCGCGGTTTGCGCTGAACTGTTTGACCTCATGACCTGCGATAGCCGCCTGAAGCTCGATGTTAAGACATTCGGTAGCTTTGCCGGGACCGCTAACCCGTCTCCGATTGATCCAATTACGGGCGACTTGGACGATAGCGGTTTCACGTTCACGCCAGGGGCTCAGAACCAGATTGTTGTGATCCGCGTCTTCTACGAGTGGGATCTGATCATTCCGATTATGAGTAAGCCATTGGCGAATATGAGTGGGGACCGCCGTTTGCTGCAAGCGACCATCGCTTTCCGCAACGAGCCATTCGGCAATTCGAGTGCGACTGCGACGCCTTAAGGGGACAAAGACAATGCGTGTTACATCGCTGGCAAAATTTAAGCGCTTTCTGCGCCAAGAAGAGGGCATCTCCGCTGTTGAGTTTGCTCTGATCGCGCCGCTGATGGCGATGATCTATTTTGGCTGTATCGAGCTGTCTTTGATGATGACGCTCGACCGTAAAGTGACCGGCGCGACTGCGGCGCTTGGCGACCTCACATCGCGCGCCTCAACGGTTAACAATGCCGAGCTGACCGACATTTTCGAAGCGACCCGTATGGTTATGCAGCCCAATGACATGACCAAGTCACGGATGCGCATTTCCAGCCTTTACGAAGATAGTGGCAATGTAAAAGTTGCATGGAGCGATGGCTGTAACCTCACGGCCCTTCCAGCCGATCAAATCGTCACGATCCCTGCCAATCTGATCCCAACGGGCGGAACCATCATCATGGCAGAGATCGAGTTTGATTATAACTCCGATATCGGCTTCTTCTTCCAATCGTCCAAGACACTGACGGATAAGTTTTATCTGCGTCCACGCCGGGTCGATTCGATCGCTCGTGATCGCTCAGACGGGGCGTTCACCTGCGCCTATAACTCACCTTAGTCAGCGGCTTTTGCCTTCATATGCTCGGGCGTTTTATCGGCTTCCACGAAGAAGGCGATGCCGATTAGCCCTGCAATGAACAGCAATCCAACGCCGGAAAACCCAATCCGTTGGTCATTGAAGGCTGCGGTCATGACACTGACCACCAATGGTCCGATCCAAACCGTGACGCTTGCGGCCATGGCATAGAACCCAAAGAACTCGCCAATCCGTTCAGGTGGGGAAATATGCACGAGCATGTACCGGCTGGACGAAATGCAGGCGACCAAGGCAATTGCGGTAGGAATGACCAGAAGCACATAGACCACGTCGGACAGCGCGGTGAACAGGCCGGATCCAAATCCTGTCCAGATCTCCTGACCCGCCGGGATCAATCCGAAGAAGAGCGCGTCTGGCGTGATCGAAAGCTGGATCACGAGCACGATCAGAATAGCGCTGAGCTCAACAACCAAAGCGCGTTTCGGGCCGAGCCAGCCATCGAGGGCCCCGCCAACCACGCCGCCCAGAGCGCCGATCAGCGACCCGAGGATGCCGTAAATCATCACTTCGGTAAGGCTCCACCCGAGCACACCCGCCACGTAAACGCCGCCCAAGGTCAACAAGACCGCGATCCCGTCCGCATAGATCATCCGGGCCAGAAGGAATTTCATCACATTCGGAGATTCACGAAACTTCGTGACGATGAAATTGAAAGAGTTGATCGGACCCGACCAAAGATAATTGAGGACAGGCGGTTTGCCCCAGAGTTTGAAATTTGGCGGCGTAAAGGTTTCTGCAGCGCCTTTTCGCCAACTGCCGAGACTTCCATAGTGATCCGGCATGAACAGGAAGAAGGGGATAATAAACACCCCCAACCAAACGGCGATGATCGGGCCTGAGAGCGGACCGACGCCGCCTGGAACGGTTTGCACCCACGGGATCAAATAGCTCGCAGCGATCAGGCTGATCAACATAATCACGCCCGCAATGTTGCCGAAAGCAAGCCCGAGCCCAGAGATCATGGGAAGCGATTTCGGGCTTCCCGCGGCTGGTAGCAGCGCGTTGTGAAGCAATTCAGAGATCGTGTAGCAGCAATAGGCGGTCGCCAGCAGGAACATTCCGATCCCGACAGCGCCCGGTGTGCCTGGGAGAATGAAGCCAAGCCCCGCTGAACAGAGCCCCATGATGCCGAGCACGACAAAGATAAACAGCTTCTTGCCGCCGCCTTTATCGACAATCACGCCTAGGATGGGGGCGACGATGGCCATGGTAATACCGGCCGCCGCGATCGTGTTGGCCACGACGGTTTGGCCCGCCGCGCCTCCGCCGACCACATCGCGCGCAAAGTAGGGCGTGAACACATAGATGACGATGACATTGTAATAGGGGTTTCGCGCCCATTCGAAGATCGCCCAAGCGATGCCCTTTAGGCCAAGAGCTTTTCCAGTCGCGCCTTCGGTCTCTTCGCCATTGGCCGTCGCAGGTACAGCGCCCATACATGTCTCCCAGAGCGCTCTCGAATGGCGCCTTTGCGGCGACCCTGACGTATATCGCGCCGAATGAAAAGAGCTTACGCCGCACACTGCCGCTGCGACATAGACTGCGCTTGACGCCGTCGATGACCTGGATAAATACGGGCGGGACTGAATTGGAGGCCTAAATGGCGGCTGGTGACTATACGCGCGGCGAAATGAATATTGATGCTCAAAAGAGCATGTATGTAGGCACGATGAAAGCAGGGGCGTGGGGCGCGATTATCACGCTGCTCATGCTGGCTTATGCAACCTTCACTTTGTCCATGGGCATGCCATGGCTTGTGGCACTGGTCCTGTGCGCCGGTGCTGGTGTCGTCATCGGCCTCGGCATGGGCTTTGGCGGCGCTTGGGTGGCGACCATAGTCGCACTGTCTGGCCTCGCTCTATTCGTTCAGCTCTTAATTGTGCTGTTCCAACTCGCGCTTTAGTCAGAGCGCGTTTCGAATTTTAAAGAACGGTCGCTGCGGCGACCGTTTTTTTGTGGGGGCTTCGTCTGGTGCGAATCGCTGAGAGCTCTTACCTTGCCAGCATGCCCGATAGCGCTTCGCTTCCATCCCGTCCGGTTATTCGCCAATTGCCGCCAGATGCGATCAATCGCATTGCAGCTGGCGAAGTGGTTGAGCGGCCTGCCGCGGCCGTCAAAGAATTGGTCGAGAATGCGCTCGATGCCGGGGCGCATGCGATCAAAGTCACGATCGAAGGCGGCGGTCTCAAACGCTTGATCGTCGAAGATGATGGTTGCGGCATGAGCGGCGACGATATGCTGCTCGCATTGGAGCGGCATGCGACGTCTAAACTGCGGCCAGGCGAAGATGGCCGCATCGATCTCTTGAACATTCACACCATGGGCTTTCGCGGCGAAGCCTTGCCATCGATTGGCTCGGTCAGTCGCATGACGCTGACCTCCCGCGCGGCGGGCGAGGAAGCGGCGGAGCTTTATGTCGAAGCTGGTCGCATTGAGGGACCGAAACCGGCTGCATTTTCTGGAACAGGTCTTACCGGCACCCGCATCGAAGTCCGCGATATCTTCCATGCGACGCCCGCTCGGCTAAAGTTCATGAAGTCAGAACGATCCGAAACGCTGGCCGTGACCGATACGCTAAAGCGCCTCGCCATGGCGCGCGCGGATGTCGCTTTTCAGTTTGAAAGCAATGGCCGCTCCGTCTTCCGCTACGCCGCGCATCCCGACACCGCAGCCGGGCGGCTTGAGCGCCTCGGTGCAATTATGGGGCGGGATTTTCGCGAGAACGCGCTTGAGATCGACGCCGACCGCGAAGGCGTGCGCTTGTCTGGTTTCGCAGGCCTCCCGACGCTCAATCGTGGCAACGCCCAGCGTCAGTACTTGTTTGTGAATGGGCGTCCGGTGAAAGACCGAATGTTGAACGGGGTTATTCGAGCAGCCTATCAGGACTTTCTCGCCCGGGATCGCCACCCCATGGCGGCTTTGTTCGTCGACCTTGATCCAGAATATGTCGACGTGAACGTGCATCCGGCCAAAACCGAAGTTCGATTTCGCGATGCGGGCAATGTCCGCGGCTTGATTATCGGCGCGCTCCGGCATGCCTTGGCCGCCGCCGGCCACCGCGCCAGTACGACCGTCGCATCGGCGGCACTCGGCAAAGCGCAGGCTGAGCCGGTGCAAGCCGATGTGTTCCGACCGAGCACGCTTTGGGCGGATCGCAAGCCATCGCTTCCGCCGGCAACTTCTTTCGTGCAACCGATCTCCTCGCAGCCCCTGAACGCGCCCGTTCAAGCCCCACCGCCCGCCGCCTATGATGGCGGCCTTTCCGCGCGGGTTGAGGCTGTGCCGCAAGCGGTTGAGACCGACTTTCCACTCGGCGTCGCGCGCGCCCAGCTGCACGAAACTTATGTCGTGGCGCAGACCGAGGATGGCATCGTGATTGTCGATCAGCATGCGGCCCATGAGCGCCTGGTCTATGAAGATATGAAGCGGCAAATGGCCGAAGGCGGCGTGAAACGCCAAGCCCTGCTCATTCCGGATATTGTCGAGCTGGCGGAGGACGAAGCCGGACGAGTTTTGGAGCGCAGCGACGAACTGGCGCAGCTCGGCCTGGAAATCGAGCCGTTCGGAAAAGGCGCGATCTGTGTTCGTGCAACGCCGGCTTTGTTTGGCGAGATGGATGTCGCCGGGCTCATCCAAGACCTCGCCGATGACCTCGCCGAATATGATGCTGGCTTGGCCCTAAAAGAGCGGTTCGAAGAGGTGATGGGGAACATGGCCTGCCGTGGGTCGGTCAGAGCGGGTCGACGGCTGAATGCAGATGAAATGAACGCCCTTTTGCGACAAATGGAGGCGACGCCACATTCCGGTCAGTGCAATCATGGGCGCCCGACTTATGTGGAACTCAAGCTCGCGGATATAGAGCGTCTATTTGGGCGACGATGAACGCCGTTGATATAATAAGAAAAAATCAACCTAAACGTGTTTAGTGGGCGGATGAGCGGTTCTGCTGCACCATCCAAGCCGAAGCGGCGCAAGCGGATCCCCGTGGCTCTAATCGCGGTTGCGATTCTGGGGTCATTGGAACTCGCGTTTCTCGCGTATGCGACGGTTTACAAGCTCAGCCACGAAATCATGTTGGTGGAGTCCGCGATCATTCTGGTCGCATCGCTGATTTTCATCTTTCTGGTCCTGAGAGAGGATAAGCGCAATGAGGAAGCCGGTGCCATCGCCGAGCGCCAACTGTCTCACCTCGCTGACTTTGCAACTGATCTCTACTGGGAGACCGATCTAGAGGGCGTCGTCATAACGGCCGGCGGGCGTTTGATGAAGACGATTACGCCAGACGTGAATCGAATTGTGGGGCGTCACTATCTGGATGTGGTCAAGCTTGATGAGGCCGAGATGAAAAAGATGCTGAGCGCGCTTGGCGAAATCCGCCCCTATTCAGATATTCTGTCCGTCTTCAAAGGCCCGGACAATGAACGTTTCTATATCTCGCTCTCTGGCACACCGCGCTATAATCGCTCTGGCAATATTGTTGGCTATCTTGGGGTTGGCACGAATGTGACCCGGCGCATTGAGGCGCAGGGGCGGCTGAAACACATGGCCGAGCACGATATGTTGACGGGCCTCGCCAATCGATATGCGTTTCAGAACCGGATCGAGTCCGACATGTCGAACAGTGCGGAGGATGAGAATGTCGCGCTTCTCGCCATCGACCTCGATAATTTTAAGACCATCAATGACACGTTCGGCCACCAGACCGGAGATGCGCTCCTGAACATGGTGGGCAAGCGGATCAAGAAGACCATTCGCGGGTCAGATTGGGCAGCGCGCCTTGGCGGCGACGAGTTCGTGGTTGTTTCGCAAAACGTTACCAATCCAATGGATGCTTGTCTTGTCGCGGCGCGCTTAATCTCAGCGCTCTCTCGGCCGTACCGCATTGGTGGTCTAGAACTGACCGCTTCGGCGTCAGTCGGGATCGCCTGCGCACCTCTGCACGCAGGCGACACCAAGTCCCTTATGAAATTCGCTGACCTCGCTCTTTATGAGGCCAAGAATCAGGGGCGTAATTGCTATCGACTCTTCCAGGCACCGGACGGCACCTCGACCCTCTACAATTAGAGACTAGAGCGCAGCATCCAGGCTGTTTTGTCGGCGATGGTCGCACGTTGCGTCATCAAATCTGCTGAGACATCGTCTCTAGCCTCGCTGGCGATTTTAATGCCTTCGCGCGCAGCACGGGCGACAGCCTCATGCCCCAGGGCGAGATTGGCAACCATGGCTTCGGCGGTCGGGATGTCTTTATCGTCTGCAATTGACGCATTCGCCATCATCTCGGCAGATGAGCCCGGTGCGAAATGACCAAGCGATCGGATGCGCTCAGCCAATTCATCAAGCGCGGCCCAGAGCTCGGTATATTGCGTCATGAACAATTCATGCAGGGACGAGAAGCGAGGCCCTGTGACATTCCAATGATAGCCATGCGTTTTGACGTATAAGGCATAGGTTTCGCCGAGTAGGCGTCTGAGAGCAGCAGCCGACTTGGCGCGGTCTTGCTCTGAAATTCCAATTTCCAATTCCATCGGACTATTCCTTCTTACAATGCCCAAGAGGTGGGCACTGAAAGCCGTCATACAAATTGGAATTCAAACTGCGTGATATAGAGAAACTCTATGATTTATGGCTATTTCAAGCTGCTACAGAAATTTTGAATACGTGCCATGGCGTCTTCTAAGGCTTCCGTCGACGTCGCATAGGACACCCGGAAAGCCGGGGAGAGCCCGAACGCTTCGCCCATCACCACAGCGACTTTTTCCTGTTCGAGCAGTTCAGACGCAAAATCGGTGTCGGTCTCAATCACCATTCCAGATGGCGCTGTTTTGCCGATCGTGCCCGCGCAAGATGGATAGACATAGAACGCGCCTTCGGGCGTGCTGCAGGTGAGGCCGTCCGCTTTGTTGAGTTCCGCCACGACCATATCACGACGCGCTTTGAACACCGCGTTGCGCTCTGGCAGGAAGTCGTGCGAGCCGTTCAGAGCGGCAATCGCCGCCCATTGTGAGATCGAGCTGGGGTTGGAGGTGGTTTGACTGATGACTTTGCGCATCGTCTTGATCAGCTCCGCTGGCCCTGCGGCGTAGCCGATCCGCCAACCGGTCATGGCATAGGCCTTCGAGACGCCGTTCATCGTCAGGGTGCGATCGTAGAGGCCGGGTTCAACTTGCGCGATCGTTTTATACTCGAAGCCGTCATAAACGAGATGCTCGTACATATCGTCGGTCAGGACCCAGACTTGCGGATGCCGCATGAGGACATCGCCAAGCGCTTTCAATTCTGCGCCCGTGTAAGCGGCGCCTGTTGGGTTAGATGGAGAGTTGAGGATCAGCCATTTGGTGTTTGGTGTGATCGCCGCTTCAAGCGCTTCTGGCGTCAGCTTGTACTGAGCGTTCGGCCCGCAAGATACGATGACGGGTGTGCCGCCGCACAGTTTCACCATTTCCGGATAGCTGACCCAGTAAGGGGCGGGGATCACGACTTCATCGCCGGGGTTCAGAGTTGAAATAAGGGCATTGAAGATCACGGGTTTCCCGCCCGGTGCGACATGCACTTGGGATGGCTCATAAGACAGATCATTATCGCGCTTAAACTTGGCGCAGATCGCTTCTTTGAGCTCCGGCAACCCGTCTGCGGGCGTATATTTGGTCTTTCCCGCCCGAATCGCTTCGATCGCGGCTTGCTTAATATGCTCCGGCGTATCGAAGTCTGGTTCGCCTGCGCCGAGGCCAATCACATTTTCCCCAGCGCGCTTCAATTCAGCGGCTTTCGTGGTCACGGCAATGGTTGCAGATGGGGCAACACGATTGACGGCATCACTTAGGGAAAGGGGGCTAGCCATGGCTCTATCTCCAATTCTGAAGCCGCTGCTGTAAGCCCCAATGGGCGCGGGGGCAAGCGGCACATTAAAAATATGAGATGAAGCAAATTTCATCGATCTGATTAGGCTTAATTTGACCTCCCCGCGCTAAGGATACGCATTGGCTGAGGGGCCAAGGAATTAGGCCATGTTATTTGGACGAAACGGAAACTCAGATATCTATCGCCGCGCCTATGAGGAGTTCATGGGCGAGGTTAGCTTCTATGTGGGCGAAGTTCGCGAGTATTTCACCGACCTCAGCATGCCAGAGCGCGTTTTCGGCCTGTGCTTGTTCATTCTGTTCCTGATCTATTTGATCGTCGCCCGGGCGCGCCGCAAATACAATCCAGGCAGTATTGGACGTCAATTTGTCGGTGCTGTTGTGCTTGTGGGAATCGTGCTTCTGGTCGGCGACGTGATGTTTGATCATACACCAGGCGCATATAGCTCGCTGTTCCAGCTCTAGGCTTTCGGGCGATCGCCCCCTAAATTGGGCGCATGCCCGATTCTCCGGATCTTGCCCCCCGCAAACGCGGTGTTGATGTCATCAAGGACAATCTCTCACGGCTGCCTGCGAAGCCGGGCGTCTACCGCATGTTCGGTGAAGACGAGACGGTGCTCTATGTCGGAAAGGCAAAGAGTCTCAAAGCGCGCGTATCGTCCTATACGCGGATCGGCGGTCACACCCAACGCATCGCCGCGATGATCCTCGCGACCGCTCGGATGGAGTTTGTGGTCACCGAGAGCGAGACCGAGGCGCTGCTTTTGGAAGCAAGCCTGATCAAGTCGCTCAAGCCGCGCTTCAACATCCTCTTGCGGGACGACAAGTCGTTTCCCTACATCCTGATCCGCCGTGATCATGAGGCGCCGCAAGTGC
>CAYNUI010000002.1:2475-35006 GCA_964400185.1 uncultured Hyphomonas sp. | reverse complement strand
GGGTCGGCCCCGCCTTGGGGCAGTCCCTCTCTGATACGGGCGAGCGCGTGGATCAACAGACGCGTCCAGATAGTTTCTCAGAGCTTTCTAAGCGTTTGATGCCCGCGGTTGTAAATATCACCACATCTAAAGTCGTCGCCAACGATCTCCCGCAATTTGAAGACGGCCCGCTGCAAGATTTCAATGAATTCTTCGGCCGTGATCCCGAAGGGTTTAGCCAAGAAGGTGCGCTCGGGTCTGGCTTCGTCATTTCTGCAGACGGCCTCATCGTGACGAACAATCACGTGATTGAAGGTGCCGACGAGATCAATGCGATCTTCTCTGATGGGCGTACCTTGCGAGCAGAATTAATCGGCACCGATGAGGCAACCGATGTTGCGGTTCTGAAAGTCGAACAGAGTGATCCGTTTTCCTATGTCGAATGGGCCGACAGCGAAGCTGCTCAAGTTGGCGATTGGGTCATGGCAATCGGGAACCCGTTTGGATTTGGCGGCTCGGTATCTGTCGGCATCGTTTCGGCGCAAAACCGAAACATCAACTCGAGCAATTACGACAATTACATCCAAACCGATGCCGCGATTAATTCGGGCAATTCCGGCGGGCCTCTGTTCAATTTGAACGGAGAAGTGCTCGGCGTGAACACCGCGATTATTACGCCAACCGGCGGCTCGGTCGGGCTTGGGTTCTCCATTCCATCCAACCTTGCGAAACAGATCAGCGAGCAACTGATTGAATTCGGTAAGGCGCGGCGCGGCTGGTTTGGTGTGAATATTCAGAATGCAGACCGGGAGCTCGCACGGGCTTACGGCCTGGAAGAAGGCACAGGCGTGATCCTGACACGTATCACCGATGATGGCCCTGCATCGGAGGCAGACTTTGAGGTTGGCGATTTGATTGTCGAATTCGACGGACGCGCCGTGACGGACCAACGCGCCCTCAGCCGTATCGTGGCTGAGACAGAGATTGGCAAAGAAGTCGCTGTCGAACTGATCCGTGATGGGCGCACGCGCGTCGTGACCTTTGAGCTGGGAGAGCTGAGCTCGAGCACCGACGAGGAAGAAGAAGCGGCCCCGGAAACCGAGAGCACGCTGACGGACAATCCGTTAGGCGTCGACTTTGTTGAACTCACCGAAACCGACCGACGTCGTTATGGCGTGTCCGCCGATATCACTGGTGTTGTCGTTCGCTCTGTATCGCCGCGCGGTCCAAGCTTCGGAAAACTCCGCAAGGGCGATGTCGTCATTGAGATGGGCTTTGATCGGGTGGAGACGCCAGAAGATGCGCTGATCGCCATGGATGCCGCCGTCGAGCGCCCCGGCCAGCCGCTTTTACTTCGGATCTATCGGCGCGGAGACACCTTGTTCCAAGCGATCGACTTGGAGGTTCGCGGCTAATCAGTCGCGCCAGACGATTTCGCTATCGGTATAGCCCTGGAAGTAGAGCGCGGCGGTTAGATCCGTAATATTGATCGCAGCATTCGCAGCGTTGGCCACAATTGGCTTTGCATGCACAGCGAGACCAAGGCCTGCCGCTTCGATCATGGCGAGATCATTCGCACCGTCGCCCATGGCTATGGCATCATGCCGGTTCCAACCATTCGCAAACGCGCAATCGTCGAGCGCGTCGAGTTTTGCCTCACGGCCCAGAATTGGTTGACCGACTTCGCCGGTCAGCGCCGCCCCATCATCGATCAAAACGTTGCCTTTGTGGGCTTTGAACCCAGCCGCTTGAGCGACACGCGAGGTAAAATAGGTAAATCCGCCGGATACCAATAAGCAAAAACCGCCAGCTTGAGTCATGGTCGCCGTCAGGGTCTTCGCGCCAGGCATCAATGTGATTTGCTCCTCATAGCATTTTTGTAGCGCGTCGAGAGACAAGCCGTTCAACTTGCCAACGCGTTCGGTCAACGCGCCTTCGAAATCGAGCTCTCCTGCCATGGCTCTTGCGGTAATCGCAGCGATCTCATCTTTCAGACCTGCATAGGCGGCCAGTTCGTCCAGGCACTCTTGCTGGATGATGGTTGAATCCATGTCTGAGACGAGCAAGCGCTTCTTGCGATTGCGCGCCGACAACAAGGCAACATCGGCGCTTTGACCGAATGCGTTGCGTAGCGTTCCACGAGCGACGTCCAGATCCGCATCTCCCAGTGCGACGGCAATCTCCACCGCAGCCCATCTCTCTTCTGTTCCAAGCAGGCGAACGTGACTGGTTTGCACGAGACCTGCCGCCTCGCATGCGGCGATGAGCGCAGTGCCGAGTTTTTGGAAGCCGTAGCTCACCGGAGCGACTGCGGTGGCGACATGTGAAGAGCGGGGAGAATTGTCCGTCATCAAGGCATTCCTGTCTTTACGCTTAGCGGCGTGCTTCTTACGACTGAAACTATGAAACCTGCAATCCTTATTCATGGACCAACGGCGAGCGGAAAGTCGCAGCTTTCGGTGGCATTGGCCAAACGTCTGGATGGCGAGGTGATTAATGCAGACTCAATGCAGGTATACCGCGACTTACGCGTGATCTCCGCACGCCCGGCGGCGTCGGAGATGGACGGCGTCCCGCACCATCTGTTCGGCCATGTGTCGGCGAGTGAGCGATACTCGACGGGAAAATGGTTGGACGACGTGAAGCCGCTCATCTCTAAAGTGCAAAGACGCGGCAAGGTTCCGATTATCATCGGCGGAACGGGGCTTTACCATCTCGCATTGATTGATGGCCTGTCGAAAATACCGCCAGTGCCTGAAGATGTGCGCGCCGATGTGACCGAGATTTATAAAAGCGGCGGCGTGGCCGCGCTGCGAGAAAAGCTCGAACGGGTTGATCGCGAGACGGCAGAGAAACTTGGGGAAGGGGACCGGCAGCGCCTGTCGCGTGCCTTGGAAGTTTGGCTCGCCACTGGAAAATCGATCTCGAGTTTTCAGGGGAATAAAAGCAATTCCATTCTCGGACCAAACGAGTGGATGGGTGTGGCCTTAACCCCGGCGCGCGCGCGGCTCTATGCGCGGATCGACCGCCGCTTCGAAGGCATGCTCATGGAAGGCGCGATGGAAGAGGCGCGAGGGTTGGCGTCGCAAGAGCTAGCTGAAGACTTGCCAGCGATGAAGGCGCACGGGATTCCTTGGCTCTTGGCTTACCTCAACGGTGAGATGAGCGCTGAAAACGCTGCTGAAAATGCAAAACGTGACACCCGGCGCTATGCCAAACGGCAATTTACCTGGATTGGACGCCAATTCCCATTTTGGCCGCGCGTGCCAAGCCTTTCTCTAGAAGATCGAATGCGGGTAATTCTTGCCCTTTATAAGGAGGTTGACGCTGGTTAATTGGTAAGTTATGCCCCCATTCAATGTTTGGGAGGAAACGCTTCATGCGTCCAACAGTCGTACTCGTTATTAGGCACCTGCGCTGACGCTTTATCTCGTCAGTCGCAGGTGCTTGTAACAAGGGTCTCTAACCAGAGGCCCTTTTTCTTTAGCCCAATCCACCCCTGCAAACCCCCTAAGGATCAAGATCATGGACACGCAGACCAAACCGAAAGCCAAGACCGATACGCGCCAAATGACGGGCGCGGACATCGTCATTTCAGCGCTGAAGGAACAAGGTGTGGAAGTGATGTTTGGCTATCCGGGCGGGGCGGTCCTCCCAATCTATGACGCGCTCTTCTCCGAGCCCTCGATCCGCCACGTCCTCGTGAGGCACGAACAAGGGGCAGGGCACGCAGCTGAAGGCTATGCCCGGTCGACGGGCAAAGCCGGTGTCGCGCTCGTGACGTCCGGCCCAGGCGCGACCAATATGGTCACTCCGATTACCGATGCGATGATGGATTCAATCCCTATGGTCGTCATCACCGGTCAGGTTCCAACACATCTCATTGGGACGGACGCGTTCCAGGAATGTGATACGGTCGGCATCACGCGCTGCTGTGCCAAGCACAACTACCTGGTCACCGATGTAAATGATTTGGCGCGAACCATTCACGAAGCCTTTTTGATCGCAACTACGGGTCGTCCCGGACCGGTCGTTATTGATATCCCAAAGGATGTGCAATTCGCGACCGGAGCTTATCACGGCAAAGACGGGGTCAAGAAAGCCACCTACAGGCCACAAACAGAGCCTTCCGCAAAATCCATCAAAACGGCAGTTGAGCTGATGAAGAAGGCGCGTCGCCCGGTATTCTACACAGGCGGCGGCGTGATCAATTCAGGGCCTGAGGCAAGCGAAGCCCTGCGCGAACTGCAAGCGCTTACGGGTTTCCCGGTGACCTCTACTCTGATGGGCCTGGGGGCGTTCCCTGCGAGCCATGACGATTGGCTCGGCATGTTGGGCATGCACGGCTCGTATGAAGCGAACAATGCGATGCATGATTGCGATTTGATGATCTGTGTCGGGGCCCGGTTCGATGATCGCGTGACCGGTCGTATCGATGCTTTCTCGCCGGGATCGAAGAAGATCCATATCGATATTGACCCAAGCTCAATCAACAAAGTGATCCGCGCCGATGTGCCGGTTATCGCTGATTGTGCCAGCGCCTTAAAAGCGATGATCAAAGCTTGGGGTAAGTCTAAGCCGAAAGATATCTCGGATTGGAAAGCTCAAATTGATGAATGGCGTCGCCGCGACTGTTTTGCTTTCGGAGAGTCTGTCGGCGAAATCAAACCTCAATACGCAATTGAGCGTCTGTATGAGCTGACCAAAGACCGCGAGACTTACATTTCAACCGAAGTCGGCCAGCACCAAATGTGGGCAGCGCAACATTATCACTTCGAAGAGCCAAATCGCTGGATGACAAGTGGGGGCCTCGGAACAATGGGGTATGGTCTACCGGCTGCGGTTGGCATCCAAGCCGCGCATCCTGACGCATTGGTGGTCGACATTGCGGGTGAAGCCTCCGTCCAGATGGTCTTGCAAGAAATGTCGACGGCCGTGCAGCACAATCTGCCGATTAAAGTCTTCATTCTCAACAATGAGTGGATGGGAATGGTGCGTCAGTGGCAAGAATTGCTACACGGCGAGCGCTACTCTCACTCCTACTCCGAGAGCCTGCCGGACTTCGTGAAACTGGCGGAGGCCTATGGCGGCCTCGGGATTGAATGCGATGATCCTGCTGAGCTCGATGCAAAGATCCAAGAGATGATCGACTATGATGGACCGGTGATCTTCGACTGCCGCGTCACGAAGGCGGAAAACTGTTTGCCAATGATCCCGTCGGGCGCCGCGCATAATGAGATGATCTTGTCTGAAATCACTGGTGAAGAAATAGACGATGCTGGAAGAAAACTCGTCTGATGTCATCTGGTCTCTTTCCCATGGCGGTTGCCTCTGGCAGAAGCGGTCCCCAGAAACAGGGGGTCGCTATGGGCCTTGATGCACTCTTTGGGTGGATACAAAACAATATCGAGATCTTCGTCGCATTATCGTCTGCGGCGGTTGCCGTTTTCGGGGCGGTCATCAGCCGCAATGAAACGCGCAAACAGCGTGCGATTCAGATGGAGAACTTGCGCCACGGTTTGGATGCGCAAAGTCTCGGCTGGGGCAATCATTGCATCGATGTATTGAACCGGGCGGCCATGTTCGCGCGCACGCGTCAGCACCAATCTAATGATGCAAGTTTCTTCCAGCAACGCGTCAATCTATTGCTTGCGATCTCATCTCTGGTTGAACGGGGCAGATTGTTTTTTCCGAACATCGACCCACACCATAAAGGCGTCGAGAAAGAAGGCGCGTATCGCGGGTCCCGTCCGCCCATCCTCGATGCGTTGATGTATGCCTATTACGAAGTCGAAGCGCTCACTCGCCAAGGCGGTCCGACGGCAGAGAATAGCGCCGACTATATTGAGGACTGCCGCCGTCTTTTGGTGTCAGAACTGCAAGCCCATTTTGACCCGCGTCGGCGTGATGCAATTGTAGACCGCTATGATGACCAGCGCCTGGATCACCGCGGCGACGCCATCGCGCGTGCGAATGACCTGAAAACTCTATTGAAGTCCCGCCGACCGGGGCTGAACATCGCGGACCGAAAGGAGACCGTGCAATGACCGATAGCCCTGCCAGTGCTTATGATATGAGCCATGTGGATGAGGACGAAGAGCGCCGCACACTGGCGGTCATCGTCGACAACGAGCCTGGCGTTCTGGGCCGTGTCGTTGGCCTGTTTTCTGCCCGTGGCTACAACATTGAAAGCTTGACCGTCGCTGAAGTGGATCGGACGCGGCATCGTTCGCGCATCACCATTGTCACGACAGGGACGGGGCATACGCTCGAGCAAATTGAGGCACAGCTCCTGCGGCTTGTTCCGGTTGCGAGCGTCACAGACATCACCAAGTCTAAGCGCGGGATCGAACGCGAGTTGGCTTTGATTAAAGTTGCGGGCGAGGGCGACAAACGCGTTGAAGCGCTTCGGATCTCTGAAATATTCCGGGCCCGGGTCATCGATACCACCAATAAAAGTTTCATCTTCGAACTCACTGGTGCGAGCGACAAGATTGATCAATTCTGCGCTCTGATGGTGCCGCTCGGATTGACCGAGGTGAGCCGGACGGGCGTTCTTTCAATCAAGCGCGGAGCCGAGAAGGGATGACGTCTCCATTCGACCGCGATGTCTGGGCTATCCTTGGGATGCCATTGGACAATGTCACGCTGGACGAGGCAGCTGCCTTGATCGAGCGCGCGGTCGAAACCCGTGAGCGGCTTTCTTTCGTTACGCCAAACGTCAATTGGATGGTGCGCGCGCTCAAAGAACCGAAAGCCATGCGCCAGATCATTCGAGCCGATCTTAGTCTCGCCGATGGGTGGCCAGTCGTTTGGCTGGCCCGTAAACTCGGCATGCCGCTCAAAGAGCGCGCCGCTGGTGCGGACTTGTTCGAGCGCTTGCGCGCAAAGACTGGCGAAAATGTCAGGCCTATCCGGGTGTTTTTCTTCGGGGGGCGAAAAGGTGCTGCTCAACGCGCCTATGATGTACTCGCCCAAGAAGCGGGTCGGATCGTTGCCGCGGGGTGGCACAATCCCGGTTATGGCGACGTCGACAGCATGAGCGGCGCGGACGTGATTCAAAAGATCAACGAAACCAAACCCGACTTTGTTCTCGTCTCTCTTGGTGCTGCCAAAGGGCAAGATTGGATCGAACGCAATCAGGACGCCATAGACGCGCCGGTGATTGCGCATTTAGGGGCCGTCGTCGACTTCGTAGCAGGAACCGTCAAGCGGGCGCCCGAATGGATGAGCCGCTCGGGATTGGAATGGCTCTGGCGTATTCTTGCGGACCCGTCGCTTTGGCGTCGTTATTGGAATGATGGTCGATCTCTTCTTGGTCTAACCAGAGGGCGTCTTGGCGTTCTTAAGAAAGCAGGACGAGCCGGCGGCGCGGCCCAGCCGGTTTGGGATGCGGTTACGGGACAAACGCTCAAACTGCATGGCGACTTGGTTTATGCGCATCAGTCGGCGGTGCGTGAATCCATGGAAAAACTCTCAGATATCCCGGGCGATATCACATTAGACCTCACCACCGTTAATACGATAGACGCCTCCGCCCTCGGCCAGATCCGAATGCTCGAGCAGGTCTCGATGCAGCGGGGCAATGAGCTTCACATACACGTTTCAACCCAAATACAGCCGGCCTTCCAGGCCGCGAATATGACCGCTTAAGGAGTAATGTAAGCAATGAATATCTTTTACGAGCAGGATGCGGATCTCGCCCTGATCCAGAAAAAGAAAGTCGGCGTCATCGGCTATGGTAGCCAAGGTCACGCGCACGCGTTGAACCTCAAGGATAGCGGCGTCGATGTGCGCGTCGGCTTGCAGGATACGTCTGGATCAAAACCGAAAGCTGAAGGCGAAGGCCTGACGGTGATGAGCCCGAGCGAGATCACCCAATGGGCCGACGTGGTCATGATCCTTGTGCCGGATGAAAAGCAAGCTGTGCTTTGGGCGAACGAGATTGAACCGCACGTTCGTGATGGTCAGCACATTATGTTCGGCCACGGCTTTAACGTGCATTACAATCTGATCCGTCCGCCTGCTGGCGTCGACGTGTCTCTGTCTGCACCAAAAGGCCCAGGTCATACGCTACGCGATCAGTATCAGCGTGGGTTTGGTCTTCCTGGTCTGATCGCGATCCACCAGGATGCATCTGGCACCGCGAAAGACGTTGCATTGTCCTACTCAAAAGGCATCGGCAACACGCGCGCTGGTGTGATCGAGACCTCGTTCAAAGAAGAAACCGAGACGGACCTGTTCGGTGAGCAAGCGGTCCTTTGTGGCGGCATTGTTGAGCTCATCAAAGCGGGCTTTGAAACTCTGGTGGAAGCCGGATACGCGCCGGAGATGGCCTACTTTGAGTGTTTGCACGAAACCAAGCTCATCGTTGACCTCATTTATGAGGGCGGGATCGCAAACATGAATTATTCAATCTCAAACACGGCTGAATATGGCGAATACGTTTCCGGTCCGCGGGTCGTGGATAGCGAAAGCAAGAAAGCCATGAAAGCGGTTCTGGATGACATTCAAAGCGGCAAGTTTGCGCGCGATTGGGTGCTCGAAAACCAAGCCGGTGCGCCAAGCTTCTTGTCCATGCGTTCGCGTATGAATGATCACCTGATTGAAGAGGTTGGTGAGAAATTGCGTGGCATGATGCATTGGGCGCAAAATGACCGCTTGGTCGATAAATCCCGCAACTAGCAGGGCCTAAGCAACGTGACGTTTGAGAACCCCGGGGCTTTGACGGCTTCGGGGTTCTTCACATCTCGTGACAGAGTGTTGACACCGCTGTCAGATTTCTACATACGGGCGAGAAATAGAAGAGAGTGTAAGGGAGCAAAATGGCGGAGTTCATTCCCGTCGGCTCGTTCGACATCGTCATATTCGGAGGCACGGGAGACCTATCCCGTCGCAAACTCTTGCCGGCGCTCTATCATCGCTGGGCAGATGGCCAGATTCCTGAAGATGTGAAGATTATTGGTGTCTCGCGGACAGAGATGGACGATGCCGCCTTTCGCGCTTTCGCATTTGAAGCTTGTGAAGAAGCGACGCCGGACAACCTTAAAAAGTCGGACTGGAAGAAGTTTGAGAAGCATCTCCATTACCGGTCCATGGATGCAACGGACGGGGATGCGGATTGGAGCGATCTGAAAGGTCTGTTGACCCATACCGATGACCGTCCGGTCGTGTTCTATCTGGCGGTTACCCCAAAAATTTACGTGTCCATTTGTGAAGCGCTCGGTCGTAACGGATTGAATGAAGGCGCAAGCCGGGTTGTGCTCGAGAAGCCGATCGGGACGGACCTCGCATCAGCGCATGCGATTAATGCGGGTGTCGGTGCGGTCTTCAAAGAAGAGTGCATCTACAGGATCGACCACTATCTCGGCAAAGAGACCGTTCAGAACCTAATGGTCCTGCGGTTCGCAAATGCTTTGTTCGAACCGTTATGGAACCGCACCGCGATTGATCACATCCAGATTACCGTCTCCGAGCATTATGGCGTTGGCGATCGCGCGGGCTATTATGATGGCTCCGGTGCTCTGCGCGACATGGTACAGAACCACTTGCTTCAGCTGCTTTGTCTGATTGCAATGGAGCCCCCAAACTCAATTGACGGCGACGCCATCCGAACCGAGAAAATCAAAGTCCTGGAAGCGCTTCGTCCAATTACGACGGCCACGGCGCAAGAGGACACGGTGCGGGCTCAATATGTCGCTGGCGCCGTAAAAGGCGAGGCCGTTCAAGGGTATCTCGAAGAACTTGGACATGAGAGCGGTACAGAAACGTTCGTGGCCATCAAAGCGGCGATTGATAATTGGCGCTGGGCACGTGTGCCGTTCTATCTGCGGACCGGTAAACGCATGAAAGATCGCCATTCGGAAATTGTCGTTCAATTTCGCGAAACTCCTCACTCCATGTTTGGCGACGCGCACGGGCATTCCAATCGCTTGGTGATCAACGTTCAACCGGATGAAGGCGTTCGGTTGTATCTGCACATTAAAGAGCCTGGACCGGGCGGCCTCCGGATTAAGTCTCTGCCGCTCAATCTGTCTTACGCAGATAATTTCGCTGTCCGCTATCCAGACGCTTATGAGCGCCTGCTGATGGACGTCGTACGCGGAAATCTGTCACTGTTCATGCGTCGCGAAGAAGTCGAAGCGGCCTGGAAGTGGGTCGACGGTTTGCTTGAAGCTTGGGACAGTGCTGATCTTCCGATGCAGACTTATCAAGCCGGGCTTGAAGATGGTCCTGTTGAATCGCGTCTACTCTTGCGTAGGGATGGCCGAGACTGGTGGGAGGCATAAGAGCATGACCCAGATCAATCAGACAGTCGCAGAAGTCACCGCGCGGATTGAAGCGCGCAGCAAAGACAGCCGCGCCGCTTATCTGGAAATGATCCGCGCGCGGCGTCCATCTGGATTTGCTCGAACGAAGCTGACCGAAGGCAACTTGGCGCACGCGTCGGCGGGCTGTGCGGTCATGGATAAGACGCAAATCCTCGGATCCGGTTGGCCGAATATTGGCATTGTCACCAGCTACAATGACATGCTGTCCGCGCACGCGCCGTTCGAGAATTACCCAGAAATCATTCGCGACGAAGCACGTAAGAATACAGCCACAGCGCAAGTGGCGGGCGGTGTCCCGGCCATGTGTGACGGCGTCACCCAGGGCCAAGAAGGCATGGAGCTTTCGCTCTTCTCACGCGATGTGATCGCGATGGCTTCAGCTGTTTCGCTCAGCCATGATGCGTATGATGCGGTCTTGAATCTCGGGGTCTGCGACAAGATCATTCCAGGCTTGACGATTGCCGCGTTGCGATTTGGCTGGCTGCCGCATGTTATGATCCCAGCCGGACCTATGCCGTCCGGACTACCCAACCCGGAAAAGCAGCGCATTCGCCAAGAGTTCGCGCTCGGAAATGTCGATCGCGCGGCTCTGTTGAAGGCAGAGTCTGAGAGTTATCACACGCAAGGGACGTGTACTTTTTACGGGACCGCCAATTCCAATCAAATGCTGATGGAAGTGATGGGCTTCCACCTCCCGGGCGCCGCATTTCCCAATCCCGGCACGCCGTTGCGTGAGGCGCTGACACGCGCGTCCGTACGCCAAGCTTTGAATAACTCCATCAAAGGCGAGTATCGACCGGCCGGGGAACTCGTCGACGCAAAGACCTTCGTCAATGCTCTTGTCGGCTTGATGGCAACGGGTGGCTCCACCAATCACGCATTGCACATTCCGGCAATGGCGGCGGCGGCTGGCTATGACGTTACTCTGGAGGATTTCGCAGATATCAGTTCGGTCGTCCCATTGCTGTGCCGGATCTATCCGAACGGACCGGCCGACGTGAACCATTTCCACGCTGCAGGCGGGATGGGATTTGTCGTAAGACAGCTCCTCGATGCAGGGCTCCTCCACGGCGATGCCCAAGGCGTGGCAGGTCCGATCAGCACCTATAGCCAAGAGCCTTGGTTGGATGGTGATGAGATTAAATGGCGCGAAGCCCCAAGCGAAAGCGGCGATCTTGATATCATTCGTCCGGCCGATGATCCTTTTGCAGCCACCGGTGGCCTGCAAATGCTCGACGGTCCACTCGGGCGCGGTGTCATCAAAATCTCGGCGGTTAAGCCAGAGCGCCACGTCACCGAAGCTCCAGCCCGGGTGTTTGAGAGCCAAGAAGCGGTAAAAGCCGCATTCTCTGCTGGGGAGCTTGATCGCGATGTGGTGATCGTTGTCCGCTTCCAAGGCCCAGCGGCGAACGGTATGCCGGAATTGCACGGCCTGTCCGGTGCGATCGGCGCTTTACATGACAAGGGCCACCAAGTCGCATTGGTCACGGATGGACGTATGTCTGGGGCCTCCGGTAAGTTTCCGGCTGCGATACATGTCGGCCCAGAAGCCAGCCGAGGCGGTCCAATCGCAAAAGTTCAAGACGGTGATGTGATCCGCCTTGATGCTGTTTCTGGTCGTCTGGACGTCAAAGTCGATGAAGCGGAGTTTAATAACCGCGACGCGGCACCGTTCCGTCCGAATGAAAGCGGGATGGGGCTTGGACGTGAACTGTTTGGTGGCTTCCGGTCCACGGTGAGCAATTCGGAACAAGGTGGCTCCATCTTCTCAATGTTGGGACAGTCATAATGTCGGTGCCGGTACTTGTTGGAGATATCGGGGGCACCAATGTCCGGTTCGCCTGTGCGCACCGATCGGTTTCGGGTGCACCGCAGATCGAACACATCTCGATGTTTCCCGGCGACGATTTTGCGTCATTTGATGATGCGTTGATGGCCTATCTCGATCAGCTTGAGGGGGAGCGCCCGCAACGCGCTCTGTTTGCTTTTGCAGGCCCGGTTGAAAATGGCATGGTCGAGATGACCAATCGAGACTGGTTGATCGATAGTCAAAAGCTAGCTGCCAAAACCGGGCTCAATCGTGTTCGCCTCGTCAATGATTATGCCGCGATGTCCAGAGGGGTGGCGGAGCTCACGAGCGAACACTTTCGAGTTTTGCACCCTGGGCGCGTCAAAGACGAATACGCGCCCGTCCTTGTCGCAGGCCCAGGAACGGGCCTCGGAATGGCCACGCTTCTAAAAACTTCGAGCGGACGTTGGCGTGTCCTAACGGGGCAGGGTGGACACGCGATGTTCGCGCCTCAAACGGACCGCGAATGGGCGCTTAAGAAACAATTGGAGCGGACATATGGCTATGTCTCCAACGAGCTGGTTCTATCAGGCGCCGCTCTCGACGCCGTTCACAAAGCACTCTGCGAACTCGACGGCGTCGCATGGGAAAAAACACCTGCGGCGGTAATCATGGCGCAAGCAGAAGCTGGCGACACGATTTCCCGTGAGATTTGCGAAATCCGATCCAATGCCACAATGGGGGCGCTCGGCGACGCCGCGTTGATTAATGGCACGCGGGGCGGGGTAGTGATTACGGGTGGTGTGGCGAAGCGCTTGGAGAAGTGGCTGTCCGCACCTTCAGCGATGTCTCGGTTTTTTGAACGCGGGTCCATGTCAGAATTCATGGAACCTATTCCCGTGCGTCTGTTGATGACAGGCGAAGCGGCGCTTATCGGGGCTGCGTCCCTACATTTCGACGAGGAGCCTGTCTGATGATCAATCTTGCTGACTTTCGCGAGGCGATTCACGAAGCCCCAATTGTGCCGGTACTCACGGTGCCAAGCGAAGCCCATGCCGCGCCGCTTGCAAGAGCGCTGATGGTCGGCGGGTTGCGCAGCGCGGAAGTGACGCTTCGTACGCCTGCGGCACTCGCTGTCATCGCCGCCATGAAACAGGCTGAGCCAGACTTGGTGGTCGGTGCAGGAACCATCTGTTCCGAAGGTGATGTCGACGCGGCTTTGAAAGCGGGCGCTGACTTCTTGGTATCTCCAGGGGCGGGCCCAGACTTAATGGCCGCGCTCGCCTACCATGATGGCGTTATCCTGCCGGGTGTGTCGACCGCGAGCGAAGCCATGACCCGCTTTGAGCAAGGCTATGGCGTTCAGAAATTTTTCCCGGCAGAGGCCGCGGGCGGCGTCAACTTCCTCAAGTCCCTGGCTGGACCGCTACCACATATCGATTTCATGCCAACCGGCGGCGTCAAACCCCATAACGTTCGAGACTATTTAAGCCTGCCAAATGTTATCGCCGCAGGCGGAACATGGATCGCTTCACCTGAAGAGATGGACGCTGGCGATTGGAATGGAATCGAGACCAAAGTGCGCGAGGCGGCGGAACTCGGCAAAGGGGTTTAAAATGAAACGTCACGCAGCAGGATTGCGTCAAAGAAGCGCCAAGATCGTTGCGACGCTGGGTCCAGGAAGCTCAGCACCGGGCACCATCCGTCTTCTCGCTGAAGCAGGTGTAGATGTCTTTCGTTTGAACTTCAGCCACGGCGAGCAAGAGAAACATAAGAAGACCTGCGAAGTCATCCGTATGACGGAAGACCTTCTGGGGCGGCCTCTCGCGGTTTTGGCAGACCTTCAAGGACCAAAAATTCGCGTCGGCAAGTTCCCTGACGGCGGATTGAAACTCGAAATGCGGGGCGAGTACGATCTTGTCGTCGGCAAAGAAACGGATGCGCCGAACACCATTCCCGTTCCCCGTAAAGAGATCCTCGACGTGCTCGAAGAAGGCGACACTATCCTCGCCGATGATGGGCTTCTCATTTTCACTGTAACCGCTGCGGGTAAAACGCCGCGCGTACGTTCGGAGCTCCCCGGTGTTTTGAAGGACCGCAAAGGGTTTACGGTGAGAGGCAAGGTGCTTCCAGTACCGGCGCTATCGGAAAAAGATCGGAGCGACCTTGCTTTTGCGCTCGATATGGAAGTCGACATTATCGCGCTTTCATTTGTTCAAACGGTTGCGGACATCGAAGAAGCGCGAAGTCTGATTGGCGATCGCGCGATGATCGTTGCCAAACTCGAGAAGCCCGCCGCGATCGACAATCTGACTGAGATTATCGATGCAACGGATGCCGTTATGATTGCGCGTGGTGATCTAGGTGTTGAATTCCCACCCGAAGAAGTGCCATTGATCCAACGCCGCATAGTTCGGGTCGCGAGAAACGCCGCTAAACCGGTCATTGTTGCTACACAAATGCTCGAAAGCATGGTCGAAAACGCTGCTCCGACGCGTGCCGAAGCCAGCGACGTGGCGACAGCCGTGTATCAAGGCGTCGACGCGGTGATGCTGTCCGCAGAAACGGCTGTCGGACGTCACCCAGCGACGGCCGTGGCGATCATGAACCGGATTATTCGTGCTGTGGAAGGCGCTGATGATTATCGCCAAGCTCTGGTTCAATATGATGGTGGAGGCGAGAACCTCGACGATGTCGATACGACAGCCCAAGCTGTTATGGAGATTGCGGAGCGAAACCAAACCCCATTGGCGCTTAGAACAGGCGATATCTTCCGCTTGGCGCAGTTCTCGCGCGTCAGAGGGGGTGAAACCATCCTGTATGGTTCATTGGACAAGAAACGCCTCCGCCAAGCACAACTCTTGTGGGGGATACATTCAGCGCCGATGGAACCAGGTGATGACTGGGCGAGACGTTTGATGTCGAGCGCAGCCCTCGACGGACCTGTAACTTATGCCATGTGGCGCGGTAATGATGGCCTCTGGGCCTGGGAAATGGGGGTAGAGAGCTAAACTTCACGCTGCTGTGAGGCGATTACCCTCTTTATTCCTAAGCCGCGAATCCCCATAACCAGCGCTGAAACAGTTTTGACCCGTTTGGGAAATGGAGATTGCAATGGCGGACACCGCTCTTGAGACGCGTCATGCAGAGATATTGATCATTGGATCGGGACCTGCGGGATGGACCGCAGCCGTCTATGCTGCTCGCGCGATGCGCGACACGCTGGTCGTCGCTGGGTCTCAGCCAGGTGGCCAGCTCACTATCACAACGGAAGTCGAGAATTATCCAGGCTTTGCCGAGATCCAGGGGCCCGAGCTCATGGAAAAAATGAAAGAGCACGCGCTGAAAATGGGCGCAAAGCTCGCCGAAGACCATATTATCGATGTCGACTTCGACACCCGCCCATTCCGCGTCACAGGCGACAGCGGCACGGTCTACACGGCCGACTCGATCGTCATCTCCACAGGTGCCCAGGCCAAATGGCTGGGACTTCCGAGCGAAGACAAGTTCCAAGGCTTTGGCGTCTCCGCTTGCGCAACCTGCGACGGCTTTTTCTATCGCGGAAAAGACGTCGTGGTCGTCGGCGGTGGCAACACCGCAGTTGAGGAAGCTTTGTTCCTGACCAATTTTGCGACCAAAGTGATCTTGGTGCACCGCCGCGACAGTTTGCGCGCGGAAAAGATCCTACAGCATCGTCTTCTTAATCATGAGAAGATCGAAGTGCGCTGGAATACGACACTGGAAGAGGTCGTCGGCGACGAGAACCCACTCGGTGTTACCGCTGCGCGTTTGAAAAATGTTGAGACCGGCGAAGTTGAAGATGTTCCTGTGCACGGCGTGTTCATCGCCATTGGCCACGCGCCAGCGACAGAGCTCTTCGTTGGAAAGCTCGACATGCACGACAATGGCTATTTGATCACCGCACCGGATTCCACCGCGACGAATATCCCAGGCGTGTTTGCGGCCGGCGATGTGACGGACGAAACCTACCGCCAAGCCGTCACAGCCGCGGGTATGGGCTGTATGGCTGCCTTGGAAGCCGAGCGTTTCTTGGAAGAAAGCAAAGCGTTGGAAGCTGTTGCAGCCGAATAGGCCTACAGCATCTTGGTCGCGAGCGCTTCTACGGTTTTTCGGGGTTCTGACGCGATCACCTGATTGAGCAACCGCGCGCGCGCTTGCATCAATTCTTCAAGTTGCGTCTCGGCCCCGCACCCAAGCGCCGCTTCGAGCGCTTCATCGATCTCTGCGCGGTATTTCTTAGCGTTCAAAGCCGCGAGCGCGCGGGCATATTGCCAATGAATGGACGCGTCATGAGGGTGCGCCGCGATCGCGGCTTCATAGTGTTTGCGCCCTTTCTTGACGGATGCCCCTAGAATGGAGGCGCCGATCGAGCCGCCTCTACGGCGGACTTCAATATGCCAGACGGCCATGAAGCCATGCGCATAAGGGTTGGTCGGATCGTCCATGAGGACGCTTAATGCGAGATTTTTAGACTCCTCACCGAGCCCGGAGCGACGTGCTTCGCCAAGTGAGAGAGGACGCGCACGCAGAGACATGGCGATGGCAAGCTGTAAGCGTCCTTCCACATGACCAGGCTCTAGCTCTATGGCCGTGCGCGCATAGCGTTCGGCTTGTTCAACAATGGATTGCGGTGGGACATAGGATTCGTCGCTCATGGCTTGGGCGAGGAGGCTCCTAGCGGCAAAGGCATGCGCGTCGGCATCCGCGTTTACATCTGAAAGATCTGCAGCCTCGATGTAGCGACCTTCCGTGAAGGCGGTCAGTCGCGCGTCTTCGTCGGCCATCGCGGCAGGCATAAGCAGAATGATTATGAGTAACGTCCACCTCATAAACTTGAATGTAGCCTAATTCTTTGCGCCTCCCAATCACAAAGCGTTCAATCCCCCACCATCTTTCATTCGAAGATTAGTATGCGCTTTCTAGACAAGCCTCATATATCTGCGGGCAATGAGGAATAGCAGAGGGCTGTTCCGATCTAGAAACACGGAGCCAGACCATGGCGAAGAAAGACAAAAAAGAGAAAAAGCAGGCCAAAAAGGCCAAAGCTCAATTCCTAGGCGCAGCGATTGAAGCCAAAGGCTTCGATGTTGCACACAAAATTTGGCTCGCCGGCGTTGGTGCGTATGGCAAAGCCTATGACGCAGCCTCAGAAGGCGTTGGCAAAGTCAGCGGACAAGGCGAAGTCCTGTTCGAAGACCTGGTTGCTCGCGGCGAGGAAATCGAATCTGACGTTCGTGCGCGTTTGTCTTCAAACACCGCGATCTCCAAAATGACCGAGCAAATGAGCCGTGTCGCTGAAGAAGCGTCAAAGGTTCGTGGCCGCGTGCGTGAAGCAACTGAAGAAGCTTCCGACGCCGTTTCTAAGTTCCAAGAAGAACAGCGTGAGCGTCTTGAAGCCCGTATGGAGCGGATGCGTGAAGCGCTTGGCCTGAAGCAGTTCTCGCTCAAAGCAAAGAAAGCTGAAAAGCTGCACAGCAAGCTCGACGATCTCGAAGAGCAAGTTGCTGAGCTGCGCGCCGATGCCGACGGTGTAGACGAGAAAGTCAAAGCCCGTGTCGAGCGTCTGAGTGAAGAAATCGCTGCTGTTGGCGGTAAAGCTAAGAAGGTCAAAAAGGCCAAGAAAGTCAAAGCGAAGAAGCCAGCTGCGAAAGCAAAAGCGAAAACAGCGGCAGAGCCGAAAACCGACGAAAATGGCCGTCTGACCAAGCCAATGGGTAAAGCCGACGATCTCAAACTGATCAAAGGTGTTGGTGCCGTTCTCGAGCGTCGTTTGAACGAAGCAGGTATCTTCCACTTCTGGCAAATTGCTGGACTTCGCAAAGCTCAGATGGATGCGCTTGAAACCGTTCTGCGCTTCCCAGGTCGCATGACTCGCGACAATTGGAAGGCCCAAGCTCGGGCGCTTGCGAAGCAAGTGATGAGCTAAGACGCGTTACAATTCGCTCATGCTGAATTGGCCGACTTTCCAAAAGTGTCGCAATTCGGTATAGGATCGGATTAGTAGAGTAAGCGTAAAGTGTTAAGGGGAGGCCTTGTTGGCCTCCCTTTTTCGTTTGCGGATGGTCGCAATACAGCGCGAATTGTTGCTATTAGTCTGCAGTTACGGCGAGATCACTCTCGATTTCCACGGTCGCGTGATCGATGCCAAACTCCTCCTTCAAGCGGGCTTTCACCTCTCGCCGAAGTGATTCGATGCAGGCCCCCGGACGGGCGCCTACGTCCAACGTCACGAGGGTTTTGCTTTCGTTCAGAGCCCACGCATGAATGTGATCGACTTTGACAGCGTCCGCGATTGAGGATTCGAGATCAGACTTGATCGCTTCAATCGAAAGCCCAGGCGGAACGCCTTCAATTAGAATATGGGCTGTGCTGCGGACGATCCCGATCCCGCCGATAAAAATGATCGCGGCAACGATCACCGACAAAATAGGATCGATGGGCATCCAGCCGGTGGTCATGATGATCAGTGCCGCACTGATCGCGGCTACTGAACCCAGCATATCACCTGCGACATGCCAGAGCGCTGCACGCATATTGAGGTCGTCCTGATTGCCCGCATGCAAGATGCGGAAGACCACAACGTTCACCAGCAGCCCTAAAACAGCCACGCCGAGCAAAAGCTGCCCCATAACGGGATGGGGGTCTTGAAGGCGCTGGATCGCCTCATAGACGATCCAGACGGCTAAAAGCAGGAGTGTCAGCCCGTTCACAAAGGCGGCGAGGACTTTGAAACGCCCCCAGCCAAAGGAACGCGTCGGGTCTGCTGGACGCTCAGCCAGCTTGAAACCGATCCATGCCAAAACCAGTGACCCGGCATCTGTGAGCATATGCGCGGCGTCCGCAAGCAAGGCGAGGGAGCCAGAAATCACGCCCCCGATGACTTCAGCAATCATGAAGGTGAAGGTCAGGATGGCCGCGATAGCCACTCTGCGCCGACCGTCAGACGTATCGTCTAAAGCATGATGGTGTGCGTGATCGTGGGAATGATCGGAATGGGCGTGACTGTGCATGAGGCTATCCTATCAACGCCCCAATTAAGATCAATAAAAACAGAAGGTTGCGAAAGTTATAACATCGCCGATCACGCCAATGCTCTGTTATCGCTTCAGTTTTGCAACTTAGCGATACAGTTCGCCGTTCGTGTCCGAATCGCCATTCGGCAAAATGTGCTCGTCGAGCTCATCCTCAGCCATTGCACGTACCAAAGAGACCAGCACAGACTTAAGTCTTTCGTCTTTGATTCGGGCGAAGCTTCGAACAAACTCCATCAACAAACGTGAAGAGCCCAACTCGTCAAAATCATCGCTAGACGCGTCCGATTTGACCGGATCGAAGAACCAACCGGGAGACACTTCGAGGCGTTCAGCAATCAAGTATAAGCGGCCTGCGCTCACCCGATTGGCGCCGGTCTCATACTTTTGGATCTGCTGATATGAGATCCCGAGCGATTCGCCCAATTGGTCCTGAGTCAGTCCCATCAGGATGCGTCTCCGTCGGATGCGATCCCCTACGAGTCGGTCGACTTCGCTTGCCGTGAATGAGAGTTTTTCAGCGTCGGTCATAATGTCCTCGGGCCCTGTCGCGAAATAGCGCATAGTGGGTCGTATAGAAAACTAGTTCGATCGGGGTCTATGACAAGTCTGTTACACGGAGTTTCTTCTGAGAGTTTGAGACAGTGCCAGTCTTTACAAAATCCCTTGCCTGGGGAAACTGCGGAAAATCAAAAATGGGTGCTTCAGCACATGCGTAAAGTTTCTGCATTTCTACTGACAACCACGATTTCGGCACTGGTCCTGTCTGCCTGCCAAAGCTCGGATCGTCGCCGGGAGCTGGCTTATGTCGAACGGCCGGTTGAGCAGCTCTATGCGCGGGCGACGGATGAACTCGATAAACGCGACTATGATGACGCGATTTTGCTGTTCAATGAGGTGGAACGCCAACACCCATATTCAGAGTGGGCGCGCCGTTCTACGCTCATGTCGGCATTTGCGTCATACGAATCTGGCAAATTTGACGAAGCCGTCACCACGGCGCAGCGCTACCTCTCGCTGAACCCAGCCGGGCAGGGCGCCGCTTATGCTTACTATCTGATCGCGGTTTGCCATTTTGATCAGATCATGGATGTCGGTCGCGACCAAAAGACGACCGAACTGGCGCGCGATGCGCTGTTTGATGTGGTTCGTCGATATCCCGAAACCGACTATGCGCGCGATGCGTCTGTGAAGCTCGATATGGTCAGCGATCAACTGGCTGGCAAAGAGATGGAAATCGGCCGTTGGTATTTGCGCCGCAATCAACACCTGTCGGCCGTGAACCGCTTCCGAACCGTCGTTTCAGATTACGATACCACCAGTCACGCGCCTGAAGCGCTTCACCGTTTGGTCGAAGTCTATCTGGCCATGGGACTCAAACAGGAAGCGTTGGCGGCTGGCGCTGTGCTTGGGTACAATTACCCTGAAAGCATTTGGTACCAATATTCGTATCGTTTGCTCAGTGGCCAGGGACTAGACCCGGAAGGCGCGACCGAAGTCCAGCGGCGCACTTGGCTGCAGAGGCTGATACCCGGCGGTAAATAGCGCTTGTTCTTATTTTGTTCTTTTGGTAAGAGGGCGCATGTTACATGCACTCTCGATCCAATCTTTTGTCCTGATTGATCGCCTCGATCTTGAGGCGGCATCGGGATTCACGGCCCTCACCGGAGAGACAGGCGCGGGTAAATCGATCATTCTCGACGCGTTGTCATTGGTGCTCGGTGGGCAGGCTGATCGTTCACAAATACGCCACGGCGAAGACCAAGCCGTCATAAGCGCTGAATTTACCGCGCCGGGTGAACACGCGGTGTGGAGCATCTTGGATGAGCATGGTTTGAGTTATGATCGTGAAGAGGTGATTGCTCTACGCCGTACGCTGTCACGGACGGGCCCGTCGAGGGCGTTCGTAAACGGGCAGTCGGTGGCCGCGGCTGTTTTAACCCAAATCGGAGAACGGTTGGTCGAAATCCACGGCCAGCACGCGGCGTCGCAACTCATGAAGCCATCCGCACATCTTGGCCTGTTAGACGCGTTTGCGGGCCTCGAGGGAGAGGTCGATACCTGCGCTGCACTCTGGCGCGACTTTGAAGCAAAACGCAGCCAGCGTGAGACTCTGGAAGCTCAAGTGAAAGCGGCAACAGAGAAACAAGAATGGCTGACCTTCGCGGTAGATGAGCTAAGCAAGCTGGCTCCAGAAGCAGGTGAGATCGAAACGCTCAGCACGCAACGCACTGCGCTTTTGCAATCCGAAAGGATGAGTGAGGCCATCGAGGAAACGTCCAATGCATTATCCGACTCTCGGATTGATGACGCCCTTTCAATTGCTTCGAGAGCAGCGGAACGGGTCGCTCGAATTCCGGGCTTAGAGACGATCGACGAACAATTGGCGACGCTCGCGACGTCTACAGCAGATGCCATCGAGCGCACACTTATCGAATTGAGCGACGCGCGCGAGAGCACTGCAGATTTAGTGCGCTATGCGGGTCATGACTCTACCCGCCTCGAGCAAGTTGAAACGCGACTGTTCTCACTGCGCGCCGCGGCGCGAAAGTATGACTGCCTGCCGGAGCTGTTGACCGAAACTTATGAGCGGTTTGAACAAGAGCTTGCGTTGTGTGTCGCCAATACCGAAACCTTAGACACCGCGCGTGCAGAAGAGGATGCCGCGCAAGGGGCCTGGCGCTCGCTTGCGGAAGCTCTATCCCAACGCCGCCAGGAGGCAGCGAAAAGTCTGGAAACCGCCGTGGTCAAAGAACTGGAACCCTTGCATCTCGGCCGGGTTCAAATGCGCGTCGGGTTCACGCCGATCGCCGAGACAGACTCCGGTGCGAATGGACTAGAACGGGCAGAATTTGAGATAAAGACCAATGCTGGAACAGAGTTTGGACCGCTCAAGAGCATTGCGTCTGGCGGTGAACTTGCGAGGTTCTCGCTGGCGCTGAAATGCGCGCTCAGCCAATGCGGGGAAGCGACAACGCTGATCTTTGACGAAGCCGACCAAGGCGTCGGCGGGGCAGTGGCGGCCTCTATTGGGGAGCGGCTTTCAGGGCTCAGCGAAGAACGACAAGTCTTCGCCATCACCCACAGTCCGCAAGTGGCGTCATCCGCCGCGCGACAATGGCGGGTCCTCAAAGAAGATGATGCAAATGGCCAGACGGTAAGCCAAGTTGCACAATTAGATGACGGTCAACGTCTTGAAGAAATCGCCCGAATGTTGTCAGGCTCCAGCATTACCAATGAGGCCCGCGCGGCTGCATTGAAACTGCTGGAGGCGGCATGAGCGCAGACATTGCTGTAGACGATCTGAGCGAAGAGCAGGCGCGAAAAGAACTGGCGCGCCTCGCGACCGAGATCAAAGTCGCCGATGCCAGCTATTATACGGATGACAATCCGCATCTGAGTGATGCCGCGTATGATGCGCTGCGCTTGCGCAATAAAAGCATCGAAGAAAAATTCCCTCATCTTAAGCGCTCGGATAGCCCAAGCGACTCTGTCGGTGTCGCGGTCAGCGACGGATTTGGAAAAATTGAGCATGGCGTGCCGATGCTGTCGCTCGATAATGCGTTTACCGACGAAGACGTTGCGGATTTTAGAGATCGTATTCGTCGTTTTCTCGGTCTGGACGCGGACGAAGATTTCATCATCACAGCCGAGCCGAAGATTGATGGTCTGTCTCTGAGCCTCACCTATCAGAACGGTAGACTTGAGCGCGCCGCAACGCGGGGCGATGGCCGCGTCGGCGAAGATGTGACCGCAAACGCACGAACGCTTTCTGATGTTCCAGAACAGTTGGCGGGCTCTGGTTGGCCTGAGCGCATCGAAATTCGCGGTGAAGTCTACATGGCCACCGATGATTTCGCGGCCTTGAATGCGACGGAGGAAGCCGCGGGTCGCAAACTCTATATGAACCCGCGCAATGCTGCAGCAGGGGGGCTCCGCCAAAAAGACCCAGCGGTTACGGCAAAGCGGCCTTTGAAATTCTATGCCTATGCCTGGGGCGAGCACTCAGCGCCTTTCGCCGAGACCCAAACCGAAGCTGTGTCGAAACTCGCCGCCTGGGGCTTTCAAACCAATACGCTGTTCAATGCCCACAAAGACGTTTCGTCTTTGCTTGAGGCCTATAATGATATGGTCGAACGCCGCGCAGGCCTCGGCTATGACATTGATGGCGTCGTGTACAAAGTCGACAGGCTCGATTGGCAACAACGCCTCGGACAGGTCAGCCGCTTTCCGCGCTGGGCAATCGCTCACAAGTTTCCCGCGGAGAAAGCGGTTACAACGCTCGAGGCGATCGATATCCAGGTGGGTCGAACCGGGTCTCTGACACCCGTTGCCCGCCTCACACCCGTCACAGTGGGGGGCGTGGTTGTCTCTAATGCGACGCTCCATAATGAAGAAGAGATCGAACGTTTGGATGTGCGCGAAGGCGACCAGGTTGAAATCCAGCGCGCCGGTGACGTCATCCCGCAAGTCTTACGCGTCACTAATCCAGATCGCGCCGGCCGGTCCGCACCATTTGTTATGCCAACGGCGTGCCCTGAATGCGGGTCCGCCGCTGTTCGAGAGCTTGACGACAAAGGCAAAGAGGATGTGCGCAGGCGATGCACAGGCGGCCTGATCTGTCCGGCGCAAATCAAAGCGCGCTTGGAGCACTTTGTGTCTCGAAAAGCCCTCGACATTGACGGGCTCGGTTCGAAACAGATTGAACTCTTTTACGACAAAGGCCTGGTCACTGCGCCTCAACATATCTTTCAATTGCCCGCCCGTATTGCAGCGGCTGGCTTAGATCCACTGGACACTTGGGAAGGGTTTGGCGAAACCTCCGCGCGCAAACTGCTCGCTGCGATTGATGACCGGCGCCCGGCGCCATTCGCACGCTTCCTAAATGGCTTAGGCATTCGTCATGTCGGACAAACCACATCCGATCTTTTCTCCAGAACCTTTGTCCAATGGAGCGCGTTCTGGACGGCCGTTGAGCAAGCCCGTGACGAACCCGGTGGCGAAGCCGAGCAAGCGCTAACGTCCATAGATGGCATTGGCGGCGCGGCGGTGGGTGCGCTCAAAGCGTTTGCAAGCGAACCCCACAATCAAGAGATGATGGCAGAACTCCTGGGCGAGCTCGATATCCAAGACGGCGAGGCCCCCGCCAGCGAAAGCCCAGTTGCTGGCAAGACCGTCGTCTTCACAGGCACGCTTGAAGCGATGACACGCGACGAAGCCAAAGCGCGTGCGACCTCATTAGGTGCGAAAGTGTCGGGCTCGGTGTCGGGCCGCACAGATATCCTTGTTGCGGGCCCAGGGGCCGGCTCGAAGCTCAAAAAAGCGCAAGACCTCGGTATCACTGTGATGACGGAGGCCGAATGGATCGATCTGATCCAATCGCTCTAAAGCGGCGCACAAGCCGCTTGCAGCCAGTCCGAATCCTCACCGTCGACCAAGTCACCAATCTCAACCAAGACCCGTTGGTGATAGTCATCAACCCAGTCACGTTCTTCCGTTGATAAGAGCTCGGTCGCGATCAATCCTCGTGCGAGCGGCGCAAAGGTTAGACATTCGAACCCAAGCATGGCTCGATCCCCGCCCTCAATCTCTTCCGGCGGCGTTACGTATTGAAGGTTTTCAATGCGAATGCCGTAAGCGCCCTCTTTGTAGAAACCAGGTTCGTTCGACACGATCATCCCCGGCATGAGCGGGGTCGCGTTCCAGGCTTTGGCAATCCGTTGCGGGCCCTCATGGACACCAAGATAGACGCCCACGCCGTGACCGGTGCCATGATCATAATCCAAGCCGGCTTGCCAGAGGGCGTGGCGCGCAAGTGTATCGAGATGCGTGCCGGTTGTGCCTTCAGGAAACCGAACCCGGTCCATGGCGATATGGCCTTTGAGGACCAACGTATAATGACGCTTCATGTCGTCGGATGGGTCGCCAATCGGCACGGTCCGCGTGATATCCGTCGTCCCATCTGGGTATTGCCCACCACTATCGACCAGATAGAGCGTCCCGCGCTCAAGAGGGCGATTAGACGCCGATGAGACGCGATAGTGCGGTAGGGCGCCATTCGGTCCTGCGCCGGAGATCGTTTCGAAGGACATGTCCTTCATGCTGTCATCAACGGTACGAAAATCGAGCAACTTCAACGCCGCATCAATCTCGGTATACGTCCCGGATTGCGCTTCGGTATCAAGCCAGTGCAGGAAGCGGGTGACAGCGGCCCCGTCTCTTCGATGAGCTGCCGCTGTGCCTGCGAGCTCGGTTGCATTCTTACACGCTTTCGGAAGTAAGACTGGGTCTTGCGCGTGCACGATCTCAGCGCCAGCTTGCTCGAGTTTTTGGAAGAACCAGGCAGAGGCGAGGCCAGGGTCTAAGCTGACCGTCGAGCCTTTGAGGGCCTCAAGTTCGCTTTCCAGCGCCTCGATCGGCACCAGGCTCACCTCATTCCCCAAAAATTCTCGCAAGCCGGGCGTTTCTTTCTCAGGCGCCATAAACAAGGTCGCACTGCCATCTGATCGCAAAACTGCGCGCGCCAGGGGCAAGGGAGAACACGAGACATCGCCGCCTCTTATATTAAACAGCCAAGCGATGCTGGCTGGCGCTGTTATGACGACCGCGTCCGCACCTGTCTCTCTTACGGTCTCAGCAACTTGGTGACGTTTCTCCTGCGAATTGAGGCCAGAAAAGTCGAGTTCGTGCGGCATTACGGGCGCTAGCGGTTGCGCGGGACGGTCCGACCAAGCGAGGTCGATTGGATTACTGGCAAGCCCTTGTATGCTCGCGCCCGCCTTTTGCGCGGCCGCCGCAAATGTCTCGACATCGTTTGGTGTCATCAGCGCCGGATCATAGCCAATGGTTTTGCCCTTCAAGCTTTGTTGAGCCAGCCAGCGGAATGGACCTGGATCTGGAACGTCCACGCGCTCAAAGAGATCATGATCGGTTTGCTCGGCCGCTTGGATCGTGTAGCGCCCATCAATGAAGATGACCGCCTTATCTGCAAGAATGAGCGCGGAACCGAACGAGCCGGTAAACCCACTGACCCAGGCCAATCTCTCGTTGGCATCGGGGAGATACTCGTTTTGATACTCATCTTCGTGCGGGACGTAAAAACCATCTAGCCCGAGTTTCGAAAGTTCAGATCGAAGCTTGGGAAGATTCTCGCGACCGACATGCGGGCCGCCTTTGACATCAAAATTCTGTTTCATAGCGTTTAGGTAGTCCTGATCGACGAGTTGCGCAAAGGCGAAAATGAGCTATGCGATAATGTATAGAAAGTCAGGTGTTTGTATATAGAAATGCAAGACTTTGTGCCTAAGTGGAGATCATAACAAAAATAAACCTCCCAGGACTAAGCCTATGAAAAATCTAAATCTATTCCGCGCTCCCGCCGCATTGATCTCTGCCTTCCCAGGGCACTCTAGCAATGTTCAAGAAATCGAGCTCACGAGCAAAGTCAGCGTCTCCGCAGCGCCGATTGCTGGCAACTCTGCTCGTCCACGCGTCCTCGCGCAAAGAACCGCGCGTCAAGAGCGCCGTTTCGCTCACTAAGGCTCGCTAAGACCGGCGCCGTAGGACCAGCGTTGACCAGCCGTCTTTGCGGATGCGTTTGACGAGGGTTAGCCCGCGCCCGGAATATGCAGCTCGGACCAAGGGCTCTTGATGGGTCAGCAGCCCGGATAAAATGATGTGTCCGTCTTTGGCGATTAGCGGCGCCAGTTTTGGTGCCAATTTGGTCAATGGCCGCGCCAAGATGTTGGCGAATATTAGGTCGTAAGGACCCGCCGCTTGGATGGTCCGATTGGTCGCGCCGCGTGTGTGATAGGTCTTAAACCGGTTGGCGACATGGTTCTTGCGCGCATTCTCATTCGCGACGAACACGCTTTGCGCATCGATTTCGGTGCCAATCGCGCGCTTTGCCCCGGTTTTCACGCCTGCAATGGCGAGAACGCCGGATCCCGTGCCCACATCCAGGATCGAATGAGGGACACCCGAGCGCAGCACATATTCGTAGCCAAGCAAACAGCCAAGCGTCGTCCCGTGATGTCCGGTGCCGAAGGCAGGCCCGGCTTCGATGAGGATATCTGTTTTACCGGGCGAGGTTTCGGTGAGCGCATGGCTTCCGGCAACGATGAACCGTCCCGCGCGTACAGGCGGTAAGCCTTCGAGAGAAAGCGTCACCCAATCGCGATCCTCTAATGCTTCGACGACGGGATTGAGTTCCGGCGCAACCTCTCGAATGAGATTGGCGCTCGCCTCAGCGTCTTCTAGCGTTTCCGAATATGCATCCAACCGCCAGGTGAGACGCGTATCTTCTTTCGCGTCTACCGCGCCAGCTGGGGAGGGGTCGGTCCAGGCCAATGTGTCCCAAGCCAATTCGATTGCCGCTCGGGGACCGCGTGCTGATATCTGATACATTCGCGGGCCTTAGCAGCGAGACCGATCGCTGCCTAGTGGTCAGGCTGGCAAACCTCTGTATAAGGCCGTCATGACTGAGCAACTGAATATTGCCGTAGCCGGATCAGCCGGACGTATGGGGCGACAACTGATCAAGGCGGCGCACGCAGCTGGACACGTGTTAACTGGCGGAAGCGAAGCGCCAGGGTCCGCCAATATTGGGGCTGACTTGGGAGTGTTGGCCGGGTTGGAGCCATTGGGCGTGGCAGCGTCCGATCAGATCGGGGCGGCAGCCAATGGCGCATCCGTCTGGATCGATTTCACGATCCCGAATGCCACTCTGTCCGCCTTGAGCGCGCTTAAGGCAGCCGGTGCGCGCGCAGCCGTCATTGGAACAACGGGTTTCAATGAAGCTCAAGACGCCGAGATCGCCTCGGCTTCGAAGGAGTTGGCAATTGTAAAAGCGGGGAACTTTTCGCTTGGCGTGAATCTTCTCGAAGCGCTGGTCAAAGAAGCAGCGGCACGGCTAGGTCCCGACTGGGACATCGAGATCGCAGAGGCGCATCACCGCCACAAAGTCGACGCGCCATCAGGCACAGCGCTTATGCTCGGAGAAGCGGCAGCGTCTGGACGAGGCCAACCCTTAGCAGAACTGAAGTCTGCGCCATATGATGGCCCATCGGCGAAGCGAGACCCTGGTAAAATCGGCTTTTCCGTCACGCGAACGGGCGGGGTCATTGGTGATCACGAGGTCTCATTCGGCTCAGAGATGGAAATCGTGTCTCTGCGCCACACTGCGCTCGACCGCGCTGTGTTCGCACACGGAGCGATTAAGGCCGCTGAGTGGGTCGCGACGCAACCGCCGGGTCTGTACGATATGAGCGATGTTCTCGGCCTCTAGCGGGCCTAAAGATACTCATCCGGCATAAACGGAATATCGGTATCCTGCGGTTTGGCACCCGCCGCCGTTAGCATCGCATGGACCTGTCCACGATGATGGGTCTGGTGATTGAAGACTTGCATCAAACATAGAGCTCTTGGACTGGTCATGCCGCGTTTGAGCGTTCCTGAATACCATTCGAGGTCGCCTTCGACATCCTTTTGGTCGAGCCCATCTGACCAAGAAATGAAAACCGCATCCGCCTCGGACCGGCGCGATTTGAGGTCGTCCCAATCATTGTAGAGCGGGACCTCGCGAGAGGACCCTTCAGGCGCCTCCCAATCCGACAGACGGCTCATCCAAAGCTGATCTGCCCATAAGATGTGTGAGAGCGTCGCGTGAATGGATTGGAAGAAGCTGCCGCGGTCAGCACGGCGTTCTGCATCGCTTAGGTCATCCGCTGCGCCATAGATGCTTATGTTCTGCCAACGATTATAGCGCGCCATGCGCTGCAAATATCCAGGAGTAATCATCCGAGCACACTAGCTCGAACGAATTACCCGGTAAACTTACCTGAGCGTGGGAAACCGCGCATGGCCGCCTTACCTGCTTGAGCGCGTTTACCGACCCATTCAGTCCATTCTGGGAAGCCGCGCATGCGTCCAGCGCTGTCTGTGACGATCAGGCCGTCTTCGGCATGGAAAACAATCGCATCGGCGAGTTTATCGGTTCCGCGATAATTTTGCAGCTTGTTGCCTTTGCCGCGCGACATTTCTGGCAACTCGTCGAGCGGGAAGACTAGGAGCTTCTTATTCGTTCCAATGACGGCAACATGGTCGCCACGCGCCAGGTCGACGACGAGAAGCTTGCTGCCGTCAGGCACGGAGACGACCGACTTACCAGCCTTGCGGTTCGATTCTAGCTCACTCTCCTGAACGACAAAGCCATATCCGGCATCCGACGCCATGATCCGTTTACGAGAGCCATCCAGCTTAAACATGCCAACTATGTCGACGCTGTCTTCGAGATCGATCGAGATCCGGATGGGTTCACCGTGACCGCGTCCGCCTGGTAGCTTATCGCAGGGCAGGGTGAAGGCGCGCCCGTCGGACGACATCAGGATAAGTTTGTCTGTCGTGTGCACTTCTTCGGAGAAGAGCAGCGTGTCGCCATCTTTGAACTTCGCGGAGGTAAGGTCGATGCCATGGCCTTTCATGCCGCGGATCCAACCTTTGGTCGACAAGACGACCGTGAGCGGCTCTTTCGGCATCGAGGCTTCGAGCGCTGCGCCAACATCAATAATCGGGGCTTCGTCGAAATTCGCACGGCGGCGGCCAAGTTCCGTTGATGGATCGAAGACTTTGCGCGCTTCTTTCAGCTCTTTTTTGACCTTGGTCCACTGACGCGCTTCTGAGCCGAGCATTGCAACAATGTTGCTGCGCTCTTCGCTGAGGCTTTCATGCTCTTTGCGGATTTCCATCTCTTCGAGTTTGCGCAAGGCGCGCAAGCGAAGGTTTAGAATAGCTTCGGCTTGGATGTCAGTGATGCCGAAGCGGTCGATCATCTCTTGTTTTGGATCGTCTTCTTCGCGGATGATCCGAATGACTTCATCAATATTGAGGTAGGCGATCAAATAACCATCTAAGAGGTGGAGACGCTTCTCAATCTTATCGAGGCGGAATTCCGCGCGGCGCACCACGACTTCGCGGCGGTGATCCAAATAGGCTCGCAGCACTTGGCGCAGGCCCATCACTTGTGGGGCGCCCTTGTGCAGGACGTTCATGTTCAGACTGAAGCGCGTTTCCAGATCGCAAATCCGGAACAGGCTTTCCATGAGCACGTCCGGCTCAACAGTTTTTGCCCGTGGCTCGAGGATCAAACGAATATCCTCGGCACTTTCATCGCGCACATCCGCCAGCAATGGCGCTTTTTTGGTCTCGATCAGGTCCGCCAAACGCTCGATGAGCTTGGATTTCTGCACCTGATACGGGATTTCTGTGACGACGACTTGCCAAGTGCCGCGACCAAGATCTTCGACCGACCATTTGGCGCGCATACGGAAGCTGCCGCGTCCGGTTTCATAGGCCTCGAGGATGGACTCTTTGGGCTCTACGATGATGCCGCCGGTCGGGAAGTCTGGGCCTGGCATCACTTCCAGTAATTCTTCGGTCGACGTTGTCTTGCGGTCGACGAGCAAGAGCGCAGCGTCGATCACCTCAGCCACGTTATGCGGCGGAATGCTCGTCGCCATGCCGACAGCGATTCCCGTCGCGCCATTGGCGAGCAGGTTCGGAAAGCCTGCAGGAAGAACCACTGGCTCTTCGTCATTCTCGTCATAGGTTGGCTTGAAGTCGACGGCGTTTTCATTGAGGCCTTCGAGAAGCAGCTGCGCTGCCTCGGTCATTCGGCTTTCCGTGTAACGCATGGCCGCAGCGCTATCGCCATCAATGTTGCCGAAATTACCTTGACCATCGACGAGCGGATAACGAACCGAGAAATCCTGTGCGAGGCGAACCATCGTGTCATAGATCGAGGCATCGCCGTGCGGGTGATAATTACCCATGACCTCGCCGACGACTTTAGCGCATTTGCGGTAGCCGCCGTCCGGATTGAGCTTCAGCTCCCGCATGCCGTAAAGAATGCGCCGTTGAACCGGCTTCAATCCATCGCGAACATCGGGCAGAGCGCGCGATGTGATCGTCGAAAGGGCGTAAGCAAGATACCGCTTCGTCAGCGCTTCGCTTAGTGGTTCATTGATAATGCGATCGTCTTCTGGGTCCAAAAGATCGGTCATACGCACCCCTAATCTCTATCGCGGCGTAGAATCGCCACACTCATGCAAGTTAACAGAAAACGCCCATTGGTTAACGAAGGAATACCATGCGTCGCTGGCGACTTATTTTGTTTGCGATCTTAATCGTCGGCTTGGGCTATTTGCTGCACAGATTCTTGCCAACGCAGCACAACCCGTTTCGGCCGCCAGATTTGACAGAACCCATTGGTCTAGCGACTTACGGAAAACTGACGGCTTTGAAGTATGATGAAGCGCTCTGCCGAGAGAAACTCGCAGACGCTGGCGTGGAGTTCGTCGTTTTGAATGCTGACGGTGCCGAAACGCGCTGTCCGTTGGAAGAAACTCTGCAGCTTAAGCGCTCTCTGACACCCTACAATGCGGCGCCGCTCCGAATGACGTGTCACCAGATGGCGGCGCTGCACATTTGGGAACGCAATGTGTTGCGCCCGCAGGCTGAAAAGATCTTTCAGTCGCCGCTCCGGCAGATTGAGACCTATGGTTCGTTCAGCTGTCGAAACATCGCTGGCACCCGGATACGCTCTCAGCATTCCTATGCCAATGCGATCGATATTTCTGGCTTTGTCTTGGAGGACGGGACACGGATCCGCGTCAAAGATCATTGGCGTGAACGGAGCGATGAAGGGCGGTATCTCAAACGCGTCCACAAATCCGCGTGCCGCTTGTTTTCGACGACGCTGGGACCAGACTATGACGCCGCCCATGCCGATCATTTTCATCTCGACATGGGCAGCGTAGAAACTTGTAAGTGATTAAAACCTTTGAATGACCTTCTCAAAGCGAGCGCCAGTGGCGCACTCGCTGATAGAGAATACAAAAATTGATACGCTCGGCCCGATCGGGTCGGGCAACCGGCGGGCTTCGTTCGGACCGAATTTCCATTCGAATGATTTAGTCATTCGAGCATTCAACGTGTACTGTTTGGCGGGGTCTGCGATCAGTCTCAGTCGAACGATAATATGATCAATCCCACAAGGGTGATCCGTATCAACCTTGACCAACAGGCCTAAGCCTCCATCGCGCACCTGAAAGTCGACGCTCAAACTCGGGTTCGCTTTGCCAGCTTGCGTTTTGCAGCAATCGTCCGGCGTCGGCATCCAGATGAGTTTGTCTTCGGTCAACATAAGACGAGCGTGCGGCACCAAACGCGCCTATACAAGAGTATAGGCGAAAATAGAGACGTGCCGATAATGTTGATCGCCCAACACAGTCGGCACGTCCAAAAAGACCCTAGTCGTCTTTACAAGAATAGCCGTCTTCAGTGACTTTTTCGACGGTGCCAGGTCCACCGCAGACGCGCAGC
>CAYNUI010000002.1:0-2375 GCA_964400185.1 uncultured Hyphomonas sp. | reverse complement strand
ATAGCCGTCTTCAGTGACTTTTTCGACGGTGCCAGGTCCACCGCAGACGCGCAGCGCCGTTTCGGTGTTGAGGGCAATCTCTTCGGAATCAGACCAGTCGCCTTCATCAACGTGAATGCATCCGGCAAGTCCCAGGAGGGCGACGCTCATCGCGCCAATTAGAACTGTGCTTTTCATATCAGCCTCTTATACGTTCTCTTCCCCTAAACGCCGTTTCCCCATGCGCTGAGTTTCCTGAATAAAAGTTGAACAGAACGCACCTTTAGCCAATCAGTTTTGGAACCAGCCGCGCCCGAGTGGCTGGAATGGGCTTATGAACGGCTGAAAAGAGCCGTTCTTCGAGAAAATAGCCCGTCAATCGAAGCGCATCTTCAATATCTTCTGCCATTGCCAGCGCGCCAGGGTCGATCAGAAAGCCCGGAAGTGGAAACAGTCTTTCCACATAGTCCTCAGCCTCTGAGCCGCGTACCGCACGCCCTGTCTTTGGAGACACATGCGTGAGGCCATCATTTGCGCCCGAGAGCGCGCATTTATCTAGATCGAGCCCGAAGCCGAGGGCGGAAAGCAATCCAAGTTCCCATCGCGCATAAAGCGCCGGCCAAACGGGCCAGGAGTCGAGTGCGTCGAGCAGCAGGCTGGTCGGTTGAAACAAGGCGGATCCAGCTGTGTCGCCTTCATCTACGGCACCGCGCAGGAGATCCGAGACTGCGTTGATCGCTGAAAGGGCTTCGGGTCTGTCGAGATATCGGCCAGCACGGCTCGTAATCACTTCTGCGACGGTGAAGCGCCCTAATTGTTCTTCAAGTCGCCCAGACCAGGAGAGTTCGACTGTATTTCCAGGTTCGAATTGCGCCCGCTTTTTGCGGCTCGCGCCGCCATAGACCAAGCCTGACCGTCGTCCCTTGTGAGCCGTTATAACGTCCAGAATAAGCCCGCTTTCTCCGAAGCGGCGGCCGCCGAGAATGAGCGCTTGGTCACGCCACTCCATCAACAGCCTCCTTAAGCATCAAACTCCAGTCCGACGGATTGATACGCTTCGCGGCGCTCCATCCACTTCGGATCGACTTTGACGAATAGAAACAAATGCACCGTTTGGCCAAGCATCTCGGTGAGTTCCTCGCGGGCAGCCTTGCCTATCGCTTTGATGGCACTGCCGCCTTTGCCAAGCACCATGCCTTTATGCTGCTCGCGAGCAATGATCACGGCCTGGCGAATGCGAACGGACCCATTGTCAAACGGCTCCCAGCTCTCGGTCTCGACCATGAGCTGATAAGGAAGTTCTTGATGCAGGCGCAGCATCAGTTTTTCGCGCGTGATCTCTGCGGCGAGGAGGCGCATCGGAAGATCAGCGGTCTGCTCTGGAGGATACATGGCCGGTCCCTCCGGCATGCGTTCTGCGAGCTTGGCAAGCAGCGGCGCCACGCCATCGCCATTCAGCGCCGAAATCATGAAAATCTCTTCGTAGACCCCAGCGCCATTGAGTTCAGCCATGATCGGCAGGACTTTCTCATGCGGGAAGAGGTCGATCTTATTCAGCGCCAGGAACGCCTTTCGTCCGGTTTCTTTGAGCGTCTCCATCACCCGTCGGTCATCTTCAACTGAGAGCTTTTGCGCGCCATTGGCTTCGCCAGCCTGTTCAGCCACCCAAGCTGATGCATCGATTAGGTGTACGACCGCATCGGCCTCTTCTGCGCCCGACCAAGCGGCTTTGACCATGGCCCGGTCGAGGCGTTTCTTGGCGCGAAAGATTCCTGGCGTATCGACGAGCACGATTTGCGCATGATCAACATGTGCGACGCCGCGAATGGGAAAGCGCGTCGTTTGCACCTTATGCGTAACGATTGCGACTTTGGTGCCGACCAAATGATTGGTCAGGGTCGACTTACCGGCGTTCGGCGCGCCAATAATCGCGGCAAAGCCAGCATGTGTGATATCCGCCTCTGAGGGCAGGGTGAGGTCTGTGTCGCTCATGATTTGTCCAGGAGATCGAGAAGGGCGCTGGCCGCGGCGCGCTCAGCTTCAGCCTTATTACCACCTTTTGCGATGGCTTCGCCACGATCTTCTACAGAAGCTTTAACAGTAAAGACGGGACTATGATCGGGGCCGCTGGTCTCAAGCGTCTCATAGACCGCATAGGCCGTGCGGTTGGCGCCGCACCAATCGGACAGCCGCGTTTTGGGATTGGCATTTGGATCTTCGATCTCTTTGGTGAGCGTGTCGAAATTCCAGCATCGTTTGATGAACCGTTCGGCTGCATCCAATCCGCCATCTAAATAGATGGCCGCGACCAAGGCTTCGACGGCGTCAGCGACGGCCTTGTCATAATTTCCCTGCTTGCTGGACTTCATGCTGTCATCCATGAACAAGAAGTCGCG
>CAYNUI010000001.1:56288-57810 GCA_964400185.1 uncultured Hyphomonas sp. | reverse complement strand
AAGCGCGGCACCAAACCGGTTTCAACATACGTGACGACCAATGGCGCTGCGAGAAGACAGGCGAGCAGCACCAATCCAGCGCCGATGACGCCGAAGAAAGACGCGGGCCGGGTTTCTTTAGCCAGCGTCGCAAACATGCCGAGAATGCGAAACCCATCGCGGAACGTGCGGAGCTTTGAATGGCTGTCTTCGGGGCGCTCGCCATAATGCGTTGGTCGCTCCAGGGTCGGAATACCGAGCTGACTGCAATGAACCGACATTTCCGTTTCGATCTCAAACCCACTGGAAACCGCTGGGAAGGATTTGGCAAACCGCCGCGTAAAGACGCGGTAGCCGGAGAAAATGTCTGAGAATTGTTTGCCAAACAAACGACCATAAATCTTGTTGAACAGCTTGTTTCCGAAGGCGTGACCCTCGCGGCCAGCATCTTTGGTGACATTGGCGCGGGTGCCGACGACCATGTCGACATGATTTCGCTTGAGCAGTTCGATCAGAGTTGGGGCGACGCTCGCATCATAGGTGTCGTCGCCGTCGACCATGAGATAGATATCGGCTTCAATGTCCGAAAAGATCCGGCGCACCACGTGGCCTTTGCCTTGGCGTCGTTCGCTCCGAACGATCGCGCCGGCGTCACGAGCAATCTGGGCGGTATTGTCGGTTGAGTTATTGTCGAAGACATAAATGTCTGCGGTTGGCAGGGCCGCTTTGAAGTCAGAGATGACCTTCGCGATCGTCACAGCTTCATTGTAACATGGAATGGTCACAGCGACGCGCGGTTGCGCGGTCTCTTTTTGCGGGCGGTGTTCGGATCCTCCGAAGACGGGACGCATGGCTGCAGCCTTTCAGTAACCTCACTATGCGATAGCGCGTGTATACTTAAGGACGCGTAAGGCTGAGGCGGCAAATTACTAATGGGATCTTCACTTTCTCGCCCTGAACACGGGCTTCGCGATGGTAAATGGGCGGTTTGGGCGGTGGCGCTTGCCTTCATTGCTCTGCTGTCATTGCGCATCTCAGATGTCTTTGCCGGTGTGATGCCCGGCGCGGATGACTTGATGCGCATCCAACAGATCCGCGACCTGCTTGGTGGTCAAAGCTGGTTCAATGTCGACCAGTCCCGCATGTTAACCCCTGAGGGCGGCAACATGCATTGGTCGCGCTTGCCCGACCTTTTCATCGCTGGAGTGATTTTAATCACTGAGCCCTTCCTCGGCCGAGATGTCGCGGAGAAGCTCGCCGTCAGCATCTGGCCCTTGGTCCTTCTCGCCGCCGTGTTCTCACTCATCACCGTCATTCTGCGCCGTCTGGGCGCGAACGTCGCTGGGCAAATCTTTGGATTGGTGTTCTTCGCGACCTCTGCGGCGGTGTTCAATTTCTGGCCGGGGCGGATTGACCATCATGGTCTCGTTGTCGTCTTCGCCCTGCTTGGATTTGCCGCCGTCGCATCGCCCAGTTTTTCAGGGCGATCTGGCGTGGTGCTCGCCTTTGCCGTGACCGGTATGCTCACCGTCGCGCTCGAGGG
>CAYNUI010000001.1:51766-56188 GCA_964400185.1 uncultured Hyphomonas sp. | reverse complement strand
GGGATCAGTGCGAGACGCTTTACCTGTGACGCCTATGGGACATCCTATTGGGTCGGTTTTCTACTCGGCGGTGGATTGTTCACTCTGCTCGGCATATTTGGCGGCGCTCTCGACACATGGGTGAAGCGTCTAGTGGTTGGGGCGGTTGCGGGTGGTCTAACGTTGGCTGTCATGCTCGCGGTCAACCCGGCCTGTCTAAGCGACCCTTATGCCGAGGTTTCTGACTCCGTACGCCTGTCTTGGCTCAGCTTTGTCGGTGAAGCCAAGCCGCTTTCGCTCTTGCTCACAGATGAGCCGGACCGTGTGGTTTGGGCATTTGGGTTCCTCGCGGCCGCCAGCGTCGCCACAGTGTACTTTCTGGTTATCGCATCGCCGAGCGAGCGCCTTTTACGGGCTGGGTTTGCGCTCTTATTCGTGCTCTCCATCATCGCAACCGTTTGGCAGATCCGCGGCCAGTCCTTTTCGCACGTTTTTGCGGCAATCGCGGCCGGTTGGCTTGCTGGACACTTATTCTCTCGCTGGCGCGAGCAGGGCGGCCCGCAGCCATTGCTGGTCTTCGCAGCAGGTGCGTTCGCACTGTCGCCGCTGACTTGGGAAACCGTTTCGACCCGGTTCGCTAAACCGCTCGCGTATGAAGATGTCAGCGCCACCCACAATCTGAGCTGCACAAAGCCAGACGCCATTGACCCCCTCATCGAGCGGCCCGAGATGCGCGTTCACACGCCAATTGTTCTTGGCGTTTGGGTTCTCTCGCGCACCCCACATAGTATTTTCGGCGGGCCGTATCATCGCAACATCAAAGGCATCGAACGGGTCACGAGCGTTTATATCGGCACGGCTGATGAAGCATACGAACAGCTCTTAGAGATGGGGGCGACGCATTTGCTTTACTGCCGCGGCTTCAACGAGACCAATCGTTATGAGTTGATCTGGCCCGACGGGTTCGCAGCAGCCCTCAACCGGGATGATTTTCCCGATTGGTTAGTGCCGGATGATGAACTGACAGAAACCGAAGGCACTGTGCGACTGTATCGCATCCTTCCTCCGGGCGAGTGATCCGCGGTCTTTACAACAGGGACGTCCCGAGCGTTGACCCTCCATTCGGTTTGCGCCAAAGGAGGCCATGACAAAACTAAAAACTCCAGAAACTATAATAAATGAGCTGGAAAAGCTCTATTCCGAAGCCGTCCAAGCCTTGAGCGCAGCGCTCCAGGATTATTTGAAAGACGGCAAAACGCCTGATGAAGACGCGCGCGCGAACGGCGCGTTTTGCTATCCCGAACTGATTATCCGCTACAATCCGGACGGTCCGCCGCCGCCGATTTCGCGTGCGTTTGGCAAAATGTCTGAAGCGGGCACCTATTCCACGACCATCACACAGCCGGAATTCTTCCGCCAATATCTCGCCGCACAGATCGGGCTATTGCTCCGCGACTATGACGTCGAGGTTGAGGTTAAACGTTCGACCATGGAAATCCCTTACGGTTATGTCTGGGATCAGGCGCAAGCGGACGGTTTGGATGAGATCAACCCGGCGGAGCTCGCCAAATGGTTCCCGTCTCCTCAGCTGAGCGACATTGGCGATGAGATTGCCGACGGCGAATTGTTTGACCCATATGATAATCGCCCGCTGGCGCTCTTTGATGCGCTGCGCACGGATTTCTCGCTAAAGCGCTTGCAGCACTATACCGGAACTCCAGTGGCGCATTTTCAGCGCTATCTCTTGTTCACCAACTATCACCGCTACGTCGACGCCTTTGTCGATTGGGGGCTTGAGCAGCTGCAAAATGGAGGGCGCTACAAACAGCTCTCTGTGGCCGGCGGATTGGTCGTCGATGGCAAAACAGAGAATGCGCGCGAGCTGATCGATAATGCCCCGTGGCGCCGGTTCCAAATGCCAGCCTATCACCTCACCGCTGAGAACGGATCTGGCATAACGCTGGTCAATATCGGCGTTGGCCCGTCAAATGCCAAAACGATTACAGACCATCTCGCCGTCTTGCGTCCAGAATGTTGGATCATGGTCGGCCATTGCGGCGGTCTGCGTCATAGTCAGACAATTGGCGATTATGTCCTCGCCCACGCCTATTTGAGGGATGATCATGTGCTGGATTCGGTCTTACCACCAGATATTCCTGTCCCACCGATAGCCGAGGTCCAAGTCGCTCTGCAAGAAGCTGCGGCCGATGTCACCGGCGAAACCGGTGAGGATCTAAAGAAGCGCCTGAGGACCGGTACGGTTGTCACCACGGATGATCGAAACTGGGAGCTTCGCTTCACCGATAGTGCGAAGCGGTTCAACCAATCCCGGGCGATTGCCATCGATATGGAAAGCGCCACCATCGCGGCTAACGGGTTCCGGTTGCGCGTGCCTTATGGCGTTCTGCTTTGCGTTTCCGACAAGCCGCTGCATGGCGAGATTAAGCTCCCAGGCGCCGCAAATAAGTTCTACGAAAAATCCATCGGACAGCATTTGCAGATCGGGGTTGCGACGCTGGAGAAGCTTGCCAGAGAGGGCGCGCCGCTTCATAGCCGCAAGCTTCGCGCCTTTGATGAGCCACCTTTCCGCTAGGAGCCGACATGCAAGACCGAGTGAAATCGTTCGATAATATTCGAAACTTTCGAGACTTTGGCGGCTATCAAGGCGCGGCGGGAAAGATGATCCGGACCGGCGCGCTGTTCCGATCCGCGCAGTTTGGTGAAGCGAGCCCGGCCGACCTCACAGCGCTCGAAGCCTACAACATCAAAGTGCAGGCGGATCTACGTCGTCCGGATGAGCGCGAACGCCATGGCCATCGCTGGCCAGTCGAAGGCGTCCAAGTCATCTCAAGCGAAAAAGGCTCCGCTACGCAGGCTCCGCATGTTCGGTTCATGACCGAAGTCGCCGTCGATGCCGAACAGGCGCGGGATTGGATGACCGACTATTATCGTGAAGCCCCTTTCAAGGCGCAGCATGTCGAGACCTATTCGGCCTGGTTCGTTGCTCTCTCAAATCTGGAAGACGGCGAGGCGGCTGTGGTGAATTGCGCGGCCGGCAAAGACCGGACCGGCATCCTTTGTGCGCTGACGCACCATGTCTTGGGCGTCAACCGCGATACGATTTTTGCAGATTATGAGCTGACCAATGAAGCGGCCAATGTCGCCGAGCGATTGCCGGAGGCGGCCCGGCAATTCAACGCCTATATTGGCAAAGACTATCCCGACGCGGTCTACCATCCGTTCGTCGGCGTGGACGGTGTCTTCCTAGACGCGGCGCTCGAAAGCATTGTTACCAAATCCGGTGGTATCGACACCTATCTCGCCGAGACCCTCAAGGTCGGCGACAAGCAAGTCGCAGCCCTACAGGAAAAATTCTTGGTCTAAGGCGACAGATCAAATCTCTCGTGAGGCCCTTGATGGATAGACCTGCTTGGGCCAATCGAGAGGCATGACTGATACTGTACGCCTTAGCGCGGTCCAAGCCGCGCCTGCTCTCTTCGACAAGCAAGCCAGCTTAGAGATTGCCCTCGATTGGATCGACAAAGCTGCAAAAGAAAAACCCGACGTGATTGCGTTCGGGGAAGCGTGGCTCCCAGGCTATCCCTTCTTTATCGACAGCCCGCTATCGGACACCTGGTGGGAAGCGGCGGCGGAACTGTTGAAGAATGGAGTCCGCTTGGATGGTCCGGAGGTGGCTGCACTGTGTAAAGCCGCGGCGCGGGCCAAGGCGGATCTCGTGATTGGTGTCAACGAGCTCGATCCTCAAACCGAGGCGACGCTCTATTGCACCATGCTGACCATTGGCCGCGATGGCAAAATTCTCAACCGACATCGCAAGCTGAAACCGACCCATCACGAACGCTCCGTCTGGGGTGATGGCGATGCAAAAGGCTTGGCGCCCGTCGGTCGAGATTGGGGACGTTTGTCGTCGCTCAATTGTTGGGAACATAATGCGGTGTTGCCAGCTTATGCGCTGATGGCGCAGGGCGTCGACGTTCACGTCGCTGCTTGGCCAGGGCGGGAGCCGGAAGAAGCGCCGACCCAGCCCGTCTGGGCGCGTCAGCTCCTGCTAAGCCGGGCCTTTGCCAGCCAGGCTGGGGCGTGGGTCATCTGTTCAGCAGGGCTGCGTATGAAGGCGCATGTGCCAGAGCGGTTCCAGCCGCTCTACGAGTTTGATCACAATGGCGGGTCCGCGATTATCGATCCGCGCGGAGAAGTGGTCGCCGGCCTATTGCGGGATGAAGAAGGTATTCTTACCGCAGACGCTGACTTAGCGCTGGCGCGGGCGTGCAAAGTTGCAAGTGATCCGGCCGGACATTATTCGCGGCCCGACCTCTTTAGATTAGAAGTCGATGGCCGCGAGATTTATCCAGGGGATCGAGGTTAGCTGTCGCTGAGTTGTTCTGCGAGCTTGCTCGCAAAGCGACGTGACGCGCGATTGGC
>CAYNUI010000001.1:0-51666 GCA_964400185.1 uncultured Hyphomonas sp. | reverse complement strand
CGCTCGCCATAATTGTCGGTGAGTTCCTCGGCAAAGTCATCGCTGTATGTGACAGCAACTTCGGTGGCGGCCGCTGTTGGAAGAATGGCTAGAGCGCCAATCGCAGCAAAGATGGTTTTCATAAGCACACTCCTATCGCGGATTAAGAACAGAATGGAATATAGGGTATTTTTCCATTCTGTTCCAATCACATGCCTGAGAGGGTCAGATTAAATTGTGTCCACAAACACAATTTCTGCGTCCTCAAGCCCTTTTAACGTCAGCGTTGCGGCACCCGTAATCGCCGCTCCATCGCGGGCGTTTAGGACCTCGCCATTCAGTTCAACCGAGCCAGCAGCGAGGACGAGATAGCCATATCGACCCTCTTTGACCTCGTAGTCGAGGCTCTCGCCAGCTTTGAGAGTTGCGCCCAGCACAGCGGCATTCTGACGGATAGGAAGCGCATCCGTCTCCCCGCGCCCGCTGGCAAGAACCGCCCATTCGCCGGACCGATCAGCCTTTGGAAACGCCTTAGCGCCCCAATCGGGGGCCCCACCATTCTCAGCGGGCTCGATCCACAATTGGAAAATGGTCGTGTCTTCTGACTCAGCGTTCCATTCGGAATGTTGGACCCCACTGCCGGCACTCATCACCTGGACATCGCCCGCTTCTGTGCGGCCTTTATTGCCCATAGAGTCTTCGTGCGTAATGGCTCCAGTGCGCACATAGGTAATGATTTCCATGTCGCGATGGCCATGGGGCGGAAAGCCTGTTTTCGGTTGAATGGTGTCATCATTCCAAACCCGCAGTTTGCCGTGCCCCATGCGGTTCGGGTCAAAATAGTGCGAGAAAGAAAAGTGATAGTGAGCGTTCAGCCAATCATTCTGAAACGTCCCAAGGTCGGAAAAGCGTCTGATCTCAATCATGAAAGCCTCCTTTAGAGTTGCGTTGACGACAAGATGGCATCGTCGCTCGGTTTCACTAGAGCAGTCTGTTTGAATTCAATTATGCAATTTTTGAATGGATCTAAGAGGCATTAAAAAACCCCGCTGTTAAGCGGGGTTTTCAACTCTCTGAATAGGTGCCCGGTGAGACGAGCATCCAGGGAGGAGAGCTTATCTGATGCTGACGGACGCACCGCTAGAGGTGTCTTTGTTGACCGTTTGAGGATTGCCCATGACGACGATGGATGATCCGCTTGAGGCATCTACATCTAGGCTGTTTGATGCATAGACGCTGATCGAAGATCCGCTGGATGCGTCAACAATGACGCTATTGCATTCCAAGCCTTTGAGAGAAATGCTCGAACCAGACGATGCATCGAGGTTCAAACCTTCACAAGCGCCATCCATGCTGATCGAGGAGCCGCTTGAGGCGTCGACGGAAAGATTGCCAGCGACAACACTGCCTTTGAAGGATGCACCAGAACCCGTATCGACAGACGTGAGGTTAGGAGAGCTCGCATAGACGGTCAGACGCGGTCCATAGCGGCCCCATTTTGAACCGTTGCGCTTTTTCGCGACAAGGGCGCCATCATCAACTTCGATCGAAACCTGGTCCCAGCTGCCGCGCTCGAGCGTTGCCGTTACGGACGCGTTCGGATCTTGCGAATAGACCACGGAAATACCGCCGCCGACTTCGATGCGATCGAAGTTTCTTGAGCCAAAGTCACGCGTCTCCGGAGAGGTCACACCTTCATAGTCTTCGCCTTTTTCGGTGAAGCGCATGATGTGTTCGGCGCGTTCAGCTTCGGCTTCAGCTTGGGCAACCATAAGCTCGACCTGGCTTTCCCAGCGCATGGCGTTGGCTTCCGCCCAGGCCTCTATGCGGGGCTCCATGTCTTCAGCCCAACGCTCTGCATTGGCCTCTACTTGTTCGCCCCAGGCTTCCATTTCTTCGCCCCAGGCTTCCATTTTGGATTCCCATTCGGCAAATTCTGGTGTGCCTTCCAAGGCCTGGATTTCATCCGTGTCGAACGACATGTGGAAGTGCGATCCATCTTGCTCGAACTCAATTCCGGCGAGCGGAGGGAGCGCAGGCATTGGCGGCATGGGTGGCATATCCGCCATATCGAAGGAGAAAGTCTCGCCATCGATGGTCACATCGACACTCATCGATTGTTCACTGTCGAAGACGACGATCTTGTTATCCGCAGTCGTTTCTGGGCTCGTTGTTTCTGCGCCGCCATCCAATTCTTGAGCAACGGAGGAGGTGCAGGAAGCAGTGGCAAAGATCGCGCCAGCGCCGAGGGTCGCAGCCAGCGCGCCGCCCATTAAACGACTGCGGAAAGTGGGAGTAGGGTGCGTCATCATTATTAGTCTTTCTTTTATGGGATGAGCGAGGGTCAGGCTCGCCGCGGCGATGCGGCGATCTGAAGGACGGGCAAGGCGCGCGGCCTTGACCAAAGTCCGGCCATAGGCGGCAGGAGACAGTTTCGCACGTGAGATCACGTCCGCGTCGCAAGCGGCTTCTTGATCTGTGCGGAAGGCTTTCAGCGCAATATGGGCAAGCGGATTGAACCATTGCGTTGCAGCGACGATCCGGGCGGCTTGGAAGGCCCAGAGATCGCGGCGTTTGAGGTGCATCAATTCATGGACCAAGGCGTCGCGACGCTCTGCAGCATCATAGTCTTCCTCAAACCACATCGGCAGAAGAATGACGGGGTTCTTGAGGCCGGTGACCAGAGGGCCGCTGCACAGCAAGCTGGCCCGCACATCTGGCACACGCTTGATGCCGAGTTGCTTGGCGATGCGATGCGTCTGCGTGACGGTATCTTCATTGGCCGGCTCAGAGTCCGCCTCAATCAAGGCCAGGAATTGGCGTTGCTGAAAGAGCGAACGACCAAGCCAGAGGACCATCCCGGTTATCCAGACACACGTCAGGATCAGGGGAGCCTGGGCCAGGATGGCCTCTAGCAAGCTTGTTCCGGCTGGGGCTGCGGTAGCCATATCTGGCGCCACCAGCGTGGTATATTCAGGGATCGGAGCCGGGGCGACGCCTGGCTCAGGGACAGCGCCAGCCATGCCTTCAAACTCTGAGCGGACGACGAACACTTCCCGTGCCGAAGCGGACGTCTCGGCAGAAGCAGGGGTCCGGTCGAAGCCGAGCAATCCTGCCAAAGACCAATTGCCGGGCAGGGGCGGCGTAACGAAGCGTGCGAGGGGCAGGGCCCACAGCAAATAGGCGGCTTTGGCGCCATAGCGCTTGGCGAAGGGTTTGCGGATCGCCAAGACGAGGAGCACCAGGGCTCCCACGGCGAGCGTGGTTAGGATGGCATCCTGCACGAAGGGATGAAATTCGGTCCAGCTCATTGCTTCAGTCTCCCCAACAGAGCTTCGAGTTCTTCGATATCGTCTTCGCTGAGCCCGCGGGCATCAGCGAGTTGCGCGACTAAGGGCGCAGCTCGGCCACCAAACAGTTTGTCGATAAGCTGTCCGGCTTCTTTCTTTTGATAGTCACGCTTGTCGATGAGTGGACGATAGAGATAGCGGCGTCCCTCCGCGGCAGTCTCCAAAGCCCCTTTCTCGACCAAGCGCGAAAGCAGGGTTTTGACGGTGCGTGGACTCCAATCCTGTTCACCATCAAGCGCATCGACAATTTCCGACGCGCCAATCCCTGGCTGCTTCCACAGCACTTTCATGATTTCGAGTTCGGCAGGGGTGATTTGTAGACTCATCATCTCACCTTATTGACTACAAGTGTGGTCAATATCGATGACTACAAATGTGGTCAATAGTGAAATTATGACTCTTTTGTTATTTTTGAGTCGTCAGTCCACGGGGTTCTGGGTGAGAAAGGACGTCGAGACCAGATCGAATGACTATCTGCCAGTTAAACGCGCCTGTGGCTCGTCGCTCGGGGCTGAATATGCGCCCGGCGTCTCAGACCGTGCATTTGCATCAATGCCAATCGTCTCCGCGACCAAATAAAGCGGGCGCCCTTTTACCTCGGTAAAGATCCGGCCAAGGTATTCGCCAATGACGCCGATGCCGATCAGTGAAATGCCATTGAAGAACAAGATGACGCTCATCAATGAGGCATATCCGGGCACGTCGAGTCCGAAAATCACTGTCTTCGCGACTGTCCAGGCGAGATAGGCCATCGCCAGGAGGCTGACGCCAAATCCAAGATAGGACCAAACGCGGAGCGGCAAGGATGAGAAAGAGGTGATGCCATCGAGGGCAAAATTCCAAAGCTTCCAATAATTCCACTTCGTCTCACCAGCGGAGCGTGACTCACGGTCATACTCCACCGTTTCAGCTTCATAGCCGACCCAAGCGAACAGGCCTTTCATGAAGCGAGATCGCTCTGGAAGGCGCTTGATCGCCTCCACGACTTCGCGGTCCATGAGCCTAAAGTCCCCGACATTTTGAGGAATGCGCGGGTGGGTCAATTTAGAAAACAGCCAATAGGCGCCATTGGCCGTCAGGCGCTTAAGCCAAGAATCCGAAGACCGATCGCGGCGCTTTGCGAGCACAACTTTCGCTCCAGCCCGCCATTTGGCCATCATCAGAGGAATGACTTCCGGCGGATCTTGAAGATCGGCATCGATGGGAACAACGGCGTCGCCTTTGGCATGATCAATCCCGGCTGAGAGAGCGATCTCTTTGCCGAAATTCCGCGAAAGATTGACGACTTTGATGCGGGGGTCGGTTTCTGCGAATTGCCGCAGCCGAGCCAGCGTTAAGTCACGGCTGCCATCATTGACGCAAATGATTTCATATGAGGGCGTAACCGTTTGCAGCACCGCCTGCACGCGTTCAAAGAAACCCGCCATGGCTTCTTCTTCATTATACATCGGCACGACAATCGACAGGGTCGGCATATCAAAAACTCGCTTCATCATGACTTCAATCTACGCGATAGAAGTTGCGAAAGCGTTCTTGTGACCTCTCCGACGGCGATAGACCACTAGGCCACCCCAAAATAGAGACACCAGGATAGCGAAAAACGTAATTGCGGACCCAATGCGCTGCGGAGCGGTCTCGATGAGGCTCAGATTCACAGTGCTGGACCCGGCCGGCAAAGTCGCTTCGAGAACACCGAGATCCTGATTTGTCCGCAGCTCAACCGGGGTGCCATCGGCAAGTTCTGCGCGCCAGAAGGTCCAAGCAGACAGCGGAATTCGAACGGTCTGTGCGGCGGGAAGGTCGGTGATTAGCGTCATGCGCTCATTGATGTGTGGGATTAAGACCGCCCCTGGAGCGTCTGCTTCGAACGCGTCCAAAGCGGCTTGGTAGCCCAGGCGCATTTCTTCGAAGAACATCAGATAGCGTTGAGCATTATTGTCTTCGTCCGTCACCTTGGCACGGAAGCGTTCCAGCGCGAGTTCGATAAAGCGTGGCGGAATGTATTCTGGTGGTGCGACCGGCAAGAACTCTTCTGTCTGACCCCAGCCTTGTACCGTGACTTCGGAAGACTTTTGCAGCGGCGCCAGGAAGGCGAAGAAGAGCGCAAACGTGCCGAACACAGCGATGAGCCGCGAGCGCATCGCGCTCTTGTCACCCCAATGCCGCGCGAAATTGCGCACGATTACGATTGCCGAGAGGGCGATTGAGAGGTCCGCCAGCACCATGCTGCGATAAGGGAACTGAACTTTATTGATGATCCAGAACTTCCACACCGGATATGACAGGATGGACATTAAGAAGAGCACGAGCAAGCTCGGAACGACCGCCCACATGAAGAGAGATGCGCGCTCCGATTTGCCATAAAGATTGCTGCCTGCGGCGACGGCGGTGAACACGGCGAGGAAAAGAGGCCACTTATAGAGATTGGCCTCATACGGATCATTCTCTGGCAGCCCGTCAAAGAACAACCACTTGGTCGCGTCATAGTAGCTTGTGTAGAGCATCTCGGAGGACACAGTGTCCAAGAGCGCCAGCGCTGGCAGCCAATAGATGGCGCTCAACGCGACGCTCAACAGACCCCAGGGTGCAAACCGCATGACCAAAGCGAACCGGCCGCCCCAGTCGCTTTCTCGCGTAAATGCTGCCCAAAGAATGCAGACGACCAGCAAGTGTCCGATCAGGAGTGTGCTGGGAAGATGGGTGAGCGCGAGGGCTGTGAAACTCGCCGTGAACAGAACCCCGCCTTTATTTTCTTCGATCAGTTTGGTCACCGAGAGGGCGAGCAAGGGTAAGATGGCCAGCGCTAGAACCGTGCCTACGGTCTGCGCCACGTACCAAGTGACGAGATAGTGCATCGGCAAAAAGACATAGAGGATCGCGCCAAAGCCCGCCCATGCTGGCTTAAAGAAGCGGCGGGCGAAGATGAAGAATGTCACGCCGGATAAGATCATCATCCAGGCGGCGGAGACGGAGAAGGTTTGGCTTGTGCTGCAGCCTGGGCAAACGGCTTCGCCAAAGGTTGCAGTGAACCAAAACGGCATTGGGCCATAGAAGTAAAAGTCTGCGCCGCCCATGCCATGCCAGAGGTCCGGCAAGAACCGAGGATAGAGATCACCCTGCCAAAAGGCGTTTCGGAACGCGTCGTACCAAGAGAGATTATAGTGGAAAGAGGCGCCTTGAACCGTGCCTGTCATGTAGTGAAAGGCCAGCAGCCCAACGCTCAAAAATGCGGCGAGCGAGGCTAAACGCCAATGCTGTATCAGCTTTGCGGTCATTCTACTTATCCACCATCTCCGGCAGAACGTCTTACCGCATCGATCTTAATTTTCGTTTGAGAACCCGCGCCCGCTAGCTAACATCGTCGTCCTTGGGCTTTACCATTTCGACTTTCAACGTCGATCCTGGCGTGATCAAAACGTCTTCATGGCGCAGCGGAATATCGATGCCCGCCTCGGTGAAGCGGTCCCAAATATTCAACATCACAGCCGAAGACACATTCGAAACCCCGTTCTGAGGATCATTGATCCAGAACCGAATTTCGAGCTCAATCGCTTCGTCCCCGAACTCCATAACCAAGCATTTTGGCGCCGGATCGGCGAGCACGCGATCTGTTTGCGACGCGCCTTTTTCAACGAGCTCGACCGCTTGACGAAGGTCAGATTCATACTCTACGCGCAGGCGGCGTTTGACCCGAACTTCTTTGTTCGAATAGGACCAGTTCACGACTTTGTCGGTAATCAGCTGTTCGTTCGGAATAAGATGTTCTTTGCCATCTCTGGTGATGACAGAGGCATAGCGCAGTCCCAGCGATTTCACGACGCCATAAGTCTCATCGACTTCAATCACATCCTCTGGCTTGATCGATCGGTCGGTGAGGAGAATGACTCCTGAGATAAAGTTGGCGACGATCTGTTGCATGCCAAAACCGAGGCCAACACCGATTGCGCCACCTAAGACGGCGAGGCCCGACAGGGGAATGCCCAGCCCGGCCATCGCAAGCAAAGCGGCACCGAAGAACAGACCCACCTGGACCGCATTCCCCATTAAAATGCGCAAGGAAGGTTCAACTTGGGGCAGCTCGTCGACGCGGGTCTTTAGCCGCTTCGCCAACCAATTGGCGGCAAACATGAACAGCGCCACGGTTGCAATCGCTTGCACCACAAAAACCGGACTAATGACACGGCCGCCAAATGGCGGGCCGATGCTCGACAGCCAGGCCATAACTTCATCGAGGACGCCGACCGCATAAAAAGCCGCGAAGACGAAGATCACCCATCCCGCCGGTTTTCGGAATCCCTCAGGCAAGAACGCCGTAACGATCCGGATCAGTAGCCAGGCCAAGGCGAGGGATGAGGCGATGCGCACCAGCAGACTGTCCATGCCTGCGCCCGCCATTGCCGCTTGCGCCGCATAGAGGAGGGCGGTCCACAAAGCCGGTCGAACCAGCCGCGGCAGCGTCTCTTCGACCAACGATCGAATGTTTTCGGGCAGGCGGGTAAGGCCTACCAGGACCCATCCGCGCACACGTGGGGCAAACATCGCGCCGACGATCAGCGCCCCGAAAATGGCCGCGAATTGCCAGGCATATGGCAGTAGAACGTCCATATTGAGCAAATTGGCCTGCGCCCAACCGAGTGGGTCGGCGAGGATCGGATCTGCCCAAGAAAACAGCCCCGTGGAGGCCTCAGCTTGCTCGACTACAGTTTCGCTCTGCTCAACCGGAACGGAGTCCGTCTCTGGGACGAGGTAAAACCGCCCATCCGGGCCTTGGACAATCTCCATGGCCTGCGCAGTGTCAGGGACCTGATCGACTTGCTCGATCCCGTTGGCTGGGGCGTCGTCTTCCATATCGGCCTTATGTGCAAATCCTAGGCCGACGGACCTAGCTTAGACGGGCGGGTATGGGAACACGGAGGTTGTCGCACCAAGATCGGTGAAGCTGCCCTCCATCGCCGTAAGGCCTTGTTCCATAAGCGTTTCGGGTGTCCAGCCTTCCAAACGTGAAACAGATTTCACGGGCCGGGGCTGGTTAAACAGAACCACTTCATTGCCTCGGACGCTGAAGATTTGGCCCGACACATGTTTTGCGCCATCCGCGCAAAGCGTCACTGCAAGCTGCGCGACTTGGTCTGCGCGCATGCCCGTGCGCATCCGTTCCACGCGTTTGGCCCCTTCTTCGTCTTTGACAGGGATGGAGGCAATCATTCGGGTCCATGCAAAGGGCGCAATGATGTTCGACCGAACGTTCTTGCGTGCGCCTTCCATAGCAATGATCCGCGATAGACCGGCAATGCCCATTTTGGCGGCGGCATAATTGGCCTGGCCAATGTTTCCGATCAAACCAGACGTCGAGGTGAAGAGGACAAAGCTGCCATCTTCCTGTTCGCGGAAGTGCTCGATCGCGGCGCGCGTGACATTGAACGATCCATGCAGATGAACGTCGATGACCGCTTTCCAATCGTCTTCACTCATTTTGTGGAACATGCCATCGCGCAGAATACCGGCCGGATTGATGATGCCGTGGAGCGCGCCGAACGTGTCTTTGGCCTGCTCGACCATGCCTTGCACGGCGGCCATATCGGTCACGCTTTCGGAATTGGAAGCGGCTTCCCCGCCGGCGTCACGGATTTCTTGGGCGACTTGTTCGGCGAGGCCAGCGTCTCCAGAGGTGGCGCCATCATCTGTCAGGGCACCGCCAAGATCATTGACGACAACTTTCGCGCCTTCACGTGCAGCGAGAAGTGCGCACTCTTTGCCAATCCCATTGCCGCCGCCGGTCACCAAAATGACCTTGCCGTCTAATACGCCCATCGCTTCCTCCATACTGTCTCACGTTGCGGTGAAACAGCATGGATACTGAGTGCGGGCAAGCTTGTCGCCGCGGCGTGTGGGCCTAGACTTTTTCGAGCGGCGTCATGCCGTCGCCATCGCGCCGCGTGACATAAGTGGCGACCTCACTGGCGGTATAGGTGTCCTGCGTGACGTCGCTGACTTTCTTATAGTCCGCGCGCGCCTCATCCTGGGACAAAGTCACAAGCGTCCAGCCATTATCATGGGGGTCGTAAAAATCGACTTCCGGATTGGCGTCAGCAAATTGCTGCCCGATGTCCGGAACATCTTTCATATATGTGCCGAAGCCTGGAGACGTGACAGACGTGCAGCCAAATTCCACGCCGCGTTGTTCGTCATCTGCGTCCAGCAATGTATTCGCCCACGCCGTATGCGTATCGCCGGTCAGGGTGACCAAACGCGCGCCTTGTCTTTTAGCACTCTCATAGAGACGGTCGCGTGCAGCGGGGAAGCCATCCCACGCATCGAGATTCCAGGGCAGGCCAAGTTGGCTGAACGGAATGAGCTGTTGAATATAACCGACATCTTGCGCGGCTTTCTGCTCATCCGTGAGGCTGCGCTCAAAATTGGGCGAGCGCACACGTGCCATAATGATCTGATTGGCGAGCACCTGCCAGGATTTGCCAGCCTCTGTTGAGGCTGCAAACTGATCCTCCAACCATGTCTCTTGAACCTGGCCGAGCATAGTGCGTTCAGGATCCTGGACCCGCACCATAGTGCTCGTCGCGGCGAACGGAATCTGTGATGGGTCAAGATTGCCGAGAGCGGTGAACCAGCTGATCTCGTCCGAGCGACCGGTCAAGCGCGTTTCGAGACAGATCACCGAGGCGACATCGCCAAACTCAAACCGGCGATAGAGGGCCTCGCGGGTCATCCCAACTTCGGGATCGCGGACCGGCATCCATTCCAAATACGCCTGAACGGCAGCCTGTTTGCGATCGCTCCAATTGCCTTCGCCGGCCTCCGGATTGTGGTTTTCCGCGCCGGCGCGATAGGAATTATTGGTGCTTTCATGATCGTCCCAGGTGGTGATCCACGGCGCCGCCGCATGCGCGGCCTGCAAATCAGGGTCGGTTTTGTATTGCGCGTGCCGAGCGCGGTAATCGTCGAGCGTTACGATTTCCATAGGCGGCTCGTGATTGCGATCAATCGTCTGGCCAACGGACCCGCCATAGCCGTCGACGCCGTACTCATAAATATAGTCTCCGAGATGGATGACGGCATCGAGATCTGCGGTCTTGGAAATCTCTCGATAGACGTGGAAGCGCCCAAACGGATAGTTAGAGCAAGAGACCACGGCGAACCGAACCGGCTTATTGCCGCTTGCAGCGGTCGTTTTCATCCGGCCCACGGGTGAGCCGACATCGCCGGAGGTCACCTTCGCAATGAAGCGATACCAATACTCTTTGTCGGGTTCTAAACCCTCTATGCTGACTTTGACCGTGTAGTCACGTTCCACGGTGGCATAGCCTTGGCCATACTTAACGGGCTGGGTCTGCTCAGCGTCTTCGAACACGCCATAACTGATCGGAACGGCCTCTCCTGGATAGGCCGCATCGGGGGTGACTCGGGTCCAAATGATGACGCTGTCCGGTAGCGGATCCCCGGACGCGACGCCATGGATGAAATTGACTTTGCCAGGATAGCCGGCGCGATCATCCGGGCTGACCGTGATCCGCGCTTCCGGTTCCAATAAGGGATCGCGGTTGCATGCCGCGAGGCCCAAAAGACTGCTACTCGCTCCTAACAGGCCGCGTCTCGTTAGTTTTGACATTGTCCCAGCTTCTCCGCTTGTGGTCGCTATTGCGATTCCAACATGACCTTTCCTGCCCCGTGGGTTTATACCCCTCTCATGACAGAATTATCAGCTTTAGCAGGCGAAAGCGATAAAGGAACCCGGCTTGACCGATTCCTCAGCGAACAAATCAGTGCGCTGTCGCGGTCGCGCGCGAAAACTCTGATCAAAGAAGGGCATGTCTCTGAGCATCGCGGCGGTTCGGCCATGCCGCAAGCTGATCCCAGAAAGGCGGTTGAGCCAGGCGTGACCTATGTCGTGGATATGCCGCCGCCTGTGCCCGCCACGCCAGAGCCTGAAGACATCCCGCTCGATATCCTCTTTGAAGATGAGCATCTCATTCTGATCAACAAGCCCTCAGGTATGGCGGTGCATCCTGCGCCGGGCACATGGCAAGGCACGCTCGTGAATGCTTTGCTGCATCATTGCAAAGGCGCGCTGCCGGGGATTGGCGGTGTCGAACGTCCTGGAATTGTTCACCGGATAGATAAAGACACGACGGGCGTCCTGGTCGTTGCGAAAACAGAAGCGGCCCATAAAGGTTTATCCGAGCTGTTCGCGGCGCATGACATTGAGCGCACTTACCTAGCGCTCACGCGCGGCTCCCCGCGGCCATCGGTCGGCACGGTCACGTCCGACATTGCGCGCAGCTCGACCGATCGAAAGAAAATGGCAGTGGTGCCCGATGGTGAAGGCCGTCATGCGGTCACCCACTATAAGGCCCTGGAGACGTTCGGAGAGGTCAGCAAAGTCGAAGCGCGCCCCGCGGCGGCTCTGATCGAGTGTAAGTTGGAAACCGGTCGGACGCATCAAATTCGGGTGCACATGGCGCACCTTGGATGCTCATTGATTGGCGATCCCGTTTATGGCCGTCATCGCGGGATCAAAGCTTTTGGACAAGGCGAGGCGTTTGATGAAGCGACGAGCTTAGCCCGGAAACTGACCCGTCAAGCTTTGCATGCGGCGAGCCTTGGATTTGTCCACCCTGTGACGGGGGAGCGTCTATTTGTGGAGACCCCTTTGCCCGCAGATATGCAGACTTTAGTCACGGCATTGCGCAAGCTCTGACTAGTCGCGAACCATTTTTGGAGCGGCGCCATTTGCGCGCTGCGCGAGGAATTCAGCAAAGCTCTCAGCGAGGCGTTTCACGTCATTGCGCAGACGGCCATATTTGCCGCGTACCGAGTCGTAGCTATCAAGATCTGGCCGATCCATGGCGCTGAGCGCTTGAACGGATTCAGGAATTGTCGGCCCGAACGTGCGGTCCTTGAGATAGATCTCTTTCAATTCTTGTTCAGCCGCACGGGCATAGCGCGTGTTCTTGAAGCGGGTAATGACAATGAAATTGTTTGACGCGAGATGCGGCGTCACTTGCGACGTCATCCAATCTGAGAATTGTTTCGTGCCCCATATTGAAACGGAGTCCGCGAGCGTCGGTGTAATGTATTGGTTTGCAATCGTCAGCGCCGCCCGCGCCAGTGGCGAAAGATAAGGCGGCGTGTCGATGAGAATGACATCATAGAGCGTGGTCAGCGGTTCCAGCGCTTTGGTCATGTGGTCCGCGAGGTAACCAGACAGACGGCTTGGCGCCATGCCTTTGCTATAGATCTGTTCTTCGAGCGCCATTTCTGTAAAGCGCAACTGCGTGTGCGCCGGCAGGATAGAGACCCAGCCTTGGCGTTGGTCTTTTTCTTCGGCCCGTCGCAGCTCTTCCAAAGTCACGGCATTCGGTAAAACCAGATTGGCGATGTTTGGTTTCTCATTCGCCATGAACTGTTCAAGCAGGTGGTGCACGCCTTTGCCTTGCTCAAACGCCATTTGCAGGCCGCGATCGGTGAGCAGCATCTGACTCGAATTGGCTTGCGGATCGAGATCCACCACCAAAACCTCAGCGCCATAATAATATGCCAGCCCATCGGCCAGCATCAAAGTTGTCGTAGATTTTCCGACGCCACCTTTTAGGTTAGCGACCGCCGCTATCGTTGCCGACATGCCTTCCCTCTCACTCTTAGGATGTGTTTCGCACATCCTGTCTTATCTGCGAAGGGTCATTCGGCAGACGGCGCTCGTCGCAGCCGTGTTTGTGTGGAATATCCTGCCGCTAGGCCGAGGATAAAGGCATAGGTCCACATGATGCTGGGGATTTCGAGGGCGTAATCGACCATGCCGTGCGCGAACACGAGCAAGGTTAGTGCGATTGTCAGACGCATAAAGTTTCGCGGCTTCGAAGAGGCACCGCGCAACGCCATAATGATCGGGTAAAAGATCACCGCAAAGACGAAGCTCATTGCGGCAAATCCGACAATGCCTTGTTGCAACAGCCATTGAAGGAACACATTGTGCGCCGCGCCCATTTGAGCCAGTGCGTCCGCGTTTTGGAGCGTTGTCGAGGCGTCATTGACGGCATCAAAACTCCCCAACCCATAACCGAACCAAGGGCGCTCCAACCAAGCCGACCAGTACACAGAATAAGTGCGCGTCCGGCCTTCGACATTTTGCAGGAGCGCTTCGGCGTGGTTTGGATTGATCTCTCCAGAGACCGCCAGCAGAAACACAATGGCTGCGAGTACGCCGAGACCGATATAGACGCGTTTGCGTTTTAAAAATTGCACCTGACCGCGTCGGGTCATGCGCCAAAGCTCAAACCCCATTAGACCAAAGAAGGCCGTGATGCCTACTAGGATCCCTGCGCGCGAGACAGTGAAGAGTAAGCAAGCCGCTGCGATCGTGACGAGGATCAGGCTGGCGAATTCGTGCTGAGCGAGATACGCCACACGTTCACCACGCGGTCGGCTCTCATAACGTGGGTCTTGGAATCTAACCAAGAGCTTGGCGCCACCGATCAGCATCGACATGGCAAATAAGGTCGCCGCGGAATTGGGAGATCCAAATCCAGCGGACAGTCGACGGCCATATTCGCTCGGCGCGCTCGTTTGAGACAGATAGTCAAAGCCGGATAGAATGGCGAAGGCCGCAAGCGACCAGACCAAGGCGGACCAGGCAAATTTCAATGTCCCGTTTCGAGATCCAATAATGAATCCGGTTCCTAAAACTGCGCCGGCGGCAATCAAAGTTTGGACTTCGTACTGGGCGCGATGCCAATTCCCAAACAAACCGAGGCTGAACCAGGCCAAAAACAGGCAAGCGATTGCCGCGATTTCGATGCTCACTGAGCGCGTCTCATCGATGATGATCGCGGCGGCATAGAGGACGCAAAACAGAAGGATAAACGGCACCGCGATCGGGAAGGTATCAGCGCCATTGCTGAAATGCGCGAGCAAGAGTCCAACTGGGACGATGCACGCAACGATGCGCAGCCATGAATGGATGCGCTTTTCTTTCAACCGCTTCAAATGCTCGGTAGAATCAGGGGTGGTAGCTGAATGGCTGTTCATCATAAATCGGTTTTTGCGGGCGCTTTATGCCATGATTTCGATCATCGGGTGCACATGTCTGCATCTGTTCTGACCGGGTGAGCTCTTGCTGCAGCGATAATTCCCCTATGAGGCGAAGCTGATTGCATTACAAGCAAGATAGACGCCATATGTTGGTCGAGTTAGAGTATCTCTGGGACGACGATCTAAGTTTCGCTCAAAATGACGGCTTTGACACAAGGTTGGCAAGGAAATTGCTGGGGACCTGTCGAGCTATCATTGTGAACTTCGGTCACTGGGAAATTTGTGGGACGAAAAATGGGTTACCAGCCTTATATGCGTGACATTCCCGACGCGGATTATGTCGCGTTCCAGAATGCCAACCCTGAGAATCGCGTATCCAGCGCCTTCAAGCGCGGTACAGATATTATTCTGGCATTGATTGGGTTGATTTTCTTGTCGCCCGCAATGCTCATCATTGCCATCGCTGTGCGCTTGGTCGACGGCGGTCCGATTTTGTTCCGTCACACGCGTATCGGTCGCAATGGTAAGTCCTTCAAATGCGTCAAATTTCGCTCAATGGAGATTGATGCAGAAGAAAAACTCCCGCGCCTCTTAAATGACAGCCCAAAAGCACGCGCTGAATGGCGGGCGAACCAGAAGATCGAAAACGACCCACGTGTCACTCGATTTGGAAAGTTCCTTCGCAAAACATCGCTCGACGAGCTCCCACAATTGGTCAACGTGCTGCGTGGTGAGATGGCGATTGTCGGACCGCGCCCAATCGTGGAAAGCGAGATCGATAAGTATGGCGAGTTCTTCCCATATTATTGCCGCGTGCGCCCAGGTTTGACCGGCCTTTGGCAAGTCAGCGGTCGCAGCGCCACGACCTATGAAGAGCGCGTTGAATTAGACGTCAAATACGTTACTGAATGGTCTTATCTTGGCGATCTGAAAATTATGGCTCTGACCATTCCTGCCGTTCTGAAATCTGACGGCGCGATCTAGACCTAAACAAATCTATGTCTCCAAAAGCCGGCGCATGTGCCCGGCTTTTACATTCCAACAATAGCTTCTCTATAACGCGTGCACTGGGCTCCGAATTTGCAGAGCCGACCGTGTCACGGAGGTGAATGAAATATGCGTGTCGCGCTGGTACATTATTGGTTGACGAAGATGCGAGGCGGCGAACGCGTTCTGGAGTCATTTTGTGAAATGTTTCCAGACGCAGACATTTACACGCACGTCGTTGACCGCTCCGAGTTAAGTGACACACTCAATCGACACGAGATCAAAACCAGTTTCATCTCAAAGCTGCCATTCGCAAAAGCGCATTATCAAAAATATCTGCCCTTCATGCCGAGGGCTTTGGAAGAGCTGGATCTGTCTGACTATGATCTGGTGATCTCTTCGGAGTCCGGACCCGCAAAGGGCGTGATCACCAATCCAGATGCGTTTCATCTTTGCTATTGCCACTCGCCGATGCGCTATATTTGGGATCTCTATCCGCACTATCTAAACGGCGCTGGATTCCTCGCCAGACAAGCGTTTCCCGGCATTGCCCATAGATTGCGGACTTGGGACGTCACAAGCGCGGCGCGTGTCGATCAGTTCGTCGCAAATTCCAGCTTTGTCCGTCGTCGGATCAACAAGTTCTACCGCCGAGACAGTGACGTCATTCATCCGCCCGTGGCCGTTTCTGAATTCGCCGCTGCGCGCAAAGACGGTCGGGGCGAATACTATCTCGCGGCCGGCGAACTGGTTGGATATAAGCGATTTGATCTCGTCGTTGATGCGTTCACGAAGACCGGTCAAAAGCTCCTAATTGTGGGCGATGGCGAAGAGCGCAAAGCCCTAGAACGTCGAGCTGGGCCCAATGTTTCCTTCCTCGGGCGTGTCGATTTTTCCGAACTAAAACAGAGGTTTGGAGAGTGTAAAGCTCTGGTGTTCCCGGGCGAAGAGGATTTTGGGATGATCCCAGTGGAAGTGATGGCCACGGGTCGGCCGGTCATCGCTTTTGGCAAAGGCGGGGCGCTGGATACAGTGGTCGACGGCGAGACGGGTATTCTGTTCACGGAGCAAACCGTCGAGGCACTTCAATATGCTGTTGAGCGTTTCGAGTCGCTGAACTTTGATGCGGACGCGATCCAGGCGCACGCTGGTAAGTTCGGACCCGAGATTTTCAAAGCCAAGATCAAAGCCGTGCTTGAAGCGAACGGGATCAATATCTAACCGTCTAAAACGCGAAGAACCCTAGACTTCGTTTGGGCGAACATGGGTTCCGACTTTGCGACGATACTCATCAAATGGAATTCCTCGGGCGATGGCTTGCTCTCGAACGTCGTTCAAATAGTCATACCGCAAATGCCACCAGCGCAAGAAATCGGCGCTTGAGAACGCGGCCATACGCAACTCCTCAGACACGTTCTCCCAATGCTGCAAAACGAAGCTAAAGCGCCATTGGATCAAATCGTCTCCGCAATAGCCACAAATCTCGAAAGAGGTTTTCAGCGCCGCGGCGGCGTCTGGAGAAAACGCGCCTGCTGACCGCGTGTGCAGGAAGGACAGGAGCGCCCAGCTATCCGGATGATACGGATCTACGGCGAGCGCTCGGGTTAGCAATTCAATTGCGAGGGCGTCATGTCGTGTCCCGGAAGAAGACAGCATGTTTGCTGTTTCGATCCAAACCCCCGGTCGTTTAACGCGCTCTTGAGCCAATAGCTGCTCGGCTTTTGAAACCGGATTGCTCTTGCCGCTGAACAGATCGTTCGTCACCGAATGCGTTTGGAACACGCCAATGCCAGAGATCATCCCGATCAAAAGACAGGCAAAGACTGGCACAAGAAAAAGATGTCGAACTGTGAGCATCGGCTAAAGTAAGACCCTATTCGCAAAGAACTCTTCGCCGGTTTCAAGAATCGTGCTAGATTTGCTTTGCAAGTAGCGTTCAGAAAATCGTTCAAAGACGAAGAGCTTGATTAAGAACTGATCAATCTTGGCACCCTATACCGGATTGCATGCAGACCCAAGAAACGCCTATGCGCTATTTCACCCGCCAAAATGAAGCCAACGCCAATGTTGTGGACTTCTTAGGCCCGCGCGGTCAGGCCTTTGGCGACGAAGCGGGACTGGAATCGGCAGACAAATGGCCGTTTTGGTGGACCGCGGTGGGTCTCACCCTGTTTTGCGGCTTGTTTTGGACCGCTCTGTTTCGACTGCTATTTTAGCCATAATTTGCCTGGTATGATCGATGCATAGACATCGGTGGTAACAACAGGACCCAAATACCCGTAGCCATTGGTTGATCGGAATTTTCCGGCTATAAGATGGAACCACGGGGATTTATTTAGCGATTTGCATGAAACAGGCACTGCGATCGATACTACGCTGGGTGGCGAGAGTGACGGTTTCGTTCGTTAGAACGATGGCTGGTTTTATCTATGCCCGCTTGTCTGACCTCGGCATAATTTCTCGGACGAAACCGGCAAAGCCGTCTCCAAGCTTGGCCCAAAAAGAAGAGCAGGTCGTCCAGATTAAGCGCCGCGATGGGCCGCTTCTGGATCCTGACACACTCGTCTATGCGATCGGCGACATTCACGGACGGGCGGATCTGTTGGAAAAACTCCTGGACCGAATTGACGCGGACGCCGAGAATTTTGACGGGGCCGTGCATGTGGTGTTCCTCGGCGATTACATCGATCGCGGTTTGCAATCGCGGCAAGTGATCGAAACGCTGCTCAGTGATCGTATGGCACGCTACGAGACCTATTTTCTTAAAGGAAATCATGAAGATGCGCTCCTGTCGTTCCTGTCGGACCCCGGGTTCGGGCCGAAGTGGGCAGCGTATGGCGGGCGCGAAACTCTGGTCTCTTATGGCGTGAAACCTCCGCGCAGCATGTCGCTCAATTCTGAATGGGACGAGGCGCATGATGCGTTTTTGAAAGCCTTTCCGAACGCGCATCAAACCTTTTTTCGGACCTTGCCGACACGGGTGCAGATCGGCGGCTATGGCTTCGTTCATGCCGGGCTTAAACCTGGCAAGAAATTCGCAGAGCAAGAAGATCATGATCTAATGTGGATCAGGGACGAATTCTTGGATGGAAACTCGTCCTTCGATGTGATGGTCGTCCATGGGCATACGCCAATTGATGCGCCTCACCATGATCACAGACGGATCAATGTCGATACAGGCGCTTATTTTACGGGGCGTCTGACGGCTGCTAAATTAACGGGACAATCGGTAGGATTCATCGCTACCGAAAGATGAGTTGAATAAGGAATGGGTGATATGAAGCGCGTTGGATTAGGTCTTGCTCTCTTCGCTTTGGTCGGATTGACGGCATGCCAAGCGACTCCAATCGGGGGCACTTCGTCGGATGATAGCGCGATTACGGATCGCATCGTCGGCGACTATAGGCTGGCTGGCGGTGACCAAATTCGTGTCACAGTGTTCAATGAGCCGCAGCTCTCTGGTGAGTATTTTCTGGATGGGTCCGGTACCGTTTCATTGCCGCTCATCGGACAGGTTTCAGCTCTCGATCTGACCATTAGCGAATTCCAAGATGCTGTCGAAGCCCGCTATGCCGACGGCTATTTGCGCACGCCGCGTGTCAACGCGGAAGTCATGAATTACGGGCCATTCTACATACTCGGTGAAGTTCGCTCACCTGGCCAGTATCCTTACTCTGATGGATTGACGGTTTTGAACGCGATCGCCACGGCAGGTGGCTTCACCTATCGCGCCAATGAGACAATTATCTTCATAAAAGGCGCTGATGACCCGCAAGAATACCGCGTGCGTCTCAGCCCAGCGACGCCTATTCTGCCAGGCGATACAATTCGCGTCGTAGAGCGCTTTTTCTAGCCGGTTCGCGTGACAGGGGAGCTGGACTTTCCTGGGCCGCTCGTTTCGGTTATAAAACAAAAAAAGGGGACAACCTTATGTACAGTAAATTCCTTGTTCCGATCGCGATGGTGGCGACCCTGGGTGCTCCGGCTGTGGCCGATAGCGCGGATCCAGCAAATGATACCTCGCAGGTCTTAGCCTGGACGGTTGCCGCCTACGCCTCCTGCGAAACCATGGATGAGCTGCAAGCGGACTATCGCGAAGAGGTCGCGCGGATCGAAGCCGACATTACTGATGTTTTGGAATCCCTGAGGATTCTTTCGGTGTCCGACAATATTTGCGGCAACCTGAACACATATGCGAATGAGATGCTCGTCCTCGCTGAATATGATTTACCTGCCGTCGAAGCGCGTTTGATCACGTTCGAGGAACCAGAGCTTCCCTATTTTGAAGTTGAGGTACCTGAGGGCGCTGGCGCGCAACACTCGGAAAACAGCTTGATCATTACAGAAGCCGGTGAATTACCGCCTCTCAGCGGGCCGATGCCGCCATCTTCTGATTACCAAGAATAAATTTTGCTCCGGCATCGAAGCTCCTCATTTATTTTCGGATCGAATTAATTCGACCTACACCTTTTGAGGCAAAGTTGCCGCCGATTATGGCACCGTAAATAGGCACGACTTGATATGAAAAAGAGTTTTTCACAGCTGAGCGCCGTCGCTCTCGTAGGGATCTTAGCGAGCGCCGGCACCGCACACGCGCAAGGCGAAGACTATTTCGTGCGCGACAAGTATCAAGCGGTGACGGAGCGCTCTCAGCCCGAATATGATCCTATTCGTTTGCAAGCGAATGGGTTTGAAATTTCGCCGGAAGTCGCCTTCCGAACGGGATTCACGGACAACCTATTTGCGACCAATACGAATGAAATCGACGATATTTTTGTTGGCATCATTCCATCGATCAACTTCAACTCCACCTGGAGCCGTCATTCGCTCTCCTTCGGCGGAACTGTCGATCATATCGAGTATAATGATGTGGATTCAGAAAGCCGCACGAATATCAATCTGCGCGCCAATGCGGGGTTGGACGTGTCGTCCCAATTTAACGTCTATGGCGGTGTGATCTTTGACGATTTGACAGAGCCACGGTCGAACATTGCTAGCCTTCAGAACGCTCTGGAGCCGGTGGAATATACCCGTACCGGCGCCGAACTCGGAGCAAGTTACGAAGCTGGCCGCTTGCGCATAAATGGCGGGGTCGGTTTTGTTACGGCAGATTTTGATGATGTCGAGCTCGATTCCGGCCTGATCCAAGACCAGGACTTCCGGGATTCAGACGATGTGTTCACGAACCTTCGGGTGGACTTCGCGGTCGAACGCGACTGGGCTGTTTTCGCGGAGTTGAATCACAACGAGACGAGCTTTGACCAGCCAAACGTCTTCAACACAACCATTCGCGACTTTACGGACACGTCGCTTCGCGGTGGTGTGAATTTCGAGCTTCAAAGTCTCATTCGCGGGGATATCGGTATTGGTTACTTCCAAAGCGAGTTCGATGAGCCGACCTTTAGCGATGTCGACGGACTGTCTTTGGACGCCAATATGCAATGGTTCGTCACTCAGCTGACAACCATCAACTTCGCCGCCGGCCGCGAAATCATCGATCCAGGTCTCGTGCAGACCAGCGGTGCGGTGCGCACAAATGCAAGTGTTCGCGCCGATCATGAATTACGACGCAATGTGCTTGTCTCTGGCGAGGTTCGCTACACCCAGTTCGAGTTCGAAAACTTTGCCCGTTCTGACGACCGTTGGAACTTCAGAGCGTCCACAACTTGGAAAGTGAACCGGAATCTTTGGGTCGATGGCTCTTATGAGTTGACGGACCAAACTTCTGATGTGCAAGATTTTTCAGAAAATCGCTTTCTTGTAGGCTTGCGCATTTTTCCATAGGGGACCAATCGCGGCCTGAGATTTGCTGGCACAGGAGAAGCCTTGTGCCAATAAAGGACGTGTATTGTGAACAAGCCATTTAGACTGGATGCCCGCGCGCCACAGCGCCCCGCCTACGCGATGGAATATGGGCTTCCAAACGAAGATAAAATCACCGATCCAAATCAGGTGCTCCGGGCTTTCCGTCGGCGCCTGCCTTTGTTTTTGCTGACCTTGATCGTGGTGTTCACAACGGTCGCGGTGATGACCTATCAAACCCGTCCGGTTTATCGCACGTCCGCATCTGTCATTATTGATGTCCGTGAGACGAATGTTGTCGATGTCAGCTCGGTGCTATCGGGCCTCGCGCCGAACGCCGCTGTCGTCGAAACCGAGGTTCAAATCCTACGGTCACGCACGCTGATGGAGAAGATTGCCAAGAAGCTCAATCTGACAGCGTCGCCAGAGTTTAATCCATCCTTGCGCGAACCGTCTCGGATGGACAAACTCAAAGGATCCGTGAGTTCGTTTGTCCGAGGTCTGTTTGTTCGTGGAGGTTCAGACGCCGCTCCTGTGCCGGAGCTTTCTAGCTCTGAATTGGCGCGGGCGGAGCTTGATACAGCGGTGAACATCTTGCTGGGGAAAACAACCGCGTTTCGGCTTGGCACGACATACGGCATTGAGATCTCTGCATCCAGCTACGATCCACAACTCGCGGCTGCGATCGCGAATGAGATTGCCGACCAATACCTGGTCGAACAGTTGGACGCGAAGTATGAAGCGACCCGCCGCGCGAATGCCTGGATCGAAGACCGTCTGTCGGAGTTGCGCGAAGAACTAAATGATGCCGAGAGCCTCGTCGAAGCTTACCGCTCTGCATCCGGTTTGTTTGCGTCAGGGGCGACGACCCTCAACGAACAACAAATGACCGACTTGAACGCGCAGCTGATCGTGCAGCGCGCGGATTTGGCGGAGCGCGAAGCGAGACTCAACTCGATCAGAACACTCGCAGAGGAAGGCTCCATGGCTGAAGTCAGCACGCAAGTGCTGCAGTCGCCAAATGTCGGGGCCCTTCGTCGTCAGCAGGAAGAAATCCTTCGCGAAAAGGCCGATCTCGAAAACCGGTATCTGCCCAACCACCCTGAGATTCAACGAAATAGCCGCCAATTAGCGAACGTGAATGCGCAGATTCAAACTGAAATCCGCCGCATCGTTTCGAACCTTGAGAGCGAAGTCACCATCTCTCGTCAGCGCCTCAACAGTTTGGAACGGAACCTGTCGAACATGCGGGCGACCGTTGCCGAGAACAATCGTGCGAGCGTCCGTTTGCGCGAACTGGAGCGAAATGCCCTGGCGTCACGGACGACCTATGAGACCTATCTTGAGCGCTACAAGCAGATTGATGACCAGGAAGACCTGGCCCAAGCTGACGCGCGCATCTTGTCTCGTGCGATTACGCCTGGCTGGCCGGCCTTCCCGAAAACAAACCTCAATCTGATGATTGGGTTGGTCCTCGGCGGTATGCTTGGCGCACTCGTTGTGATCGTGATCGAGACCCTGAATTCTCAGATTAGCACGGGCGAAGACGTTGAAGCGAACTTCAAAGTCCCATTCCTCGGGAACTTCCCGCAACTCACTGGTGTTGGGCGCCGCAATCCTGGCGAGTATCTGATCAACAATCCGATGTCGAGTTATGCGGAGGCGCTGCGAAATTTGAGGGCGTCTCTGATGTTCGCAGACTTGGACACGACGATCAAAACCGTCGCCATTACGTCGTCTCAGCCAGATGAGGGTAAGTCGACGCTGACCTATGGCTTGGGCCGTATGTCCGCCATGTCGGGTACGAAAACGCTGGTTATTGATGGCGACTTCCGCCGTCGGCAATTGTCGAGCAATGCGATTGATAAGAAGCCTGAGAATGGCTTCCTAGAATGCCTGTTTGGCGAATGCTCGATCGATCAGGCGATTGTCAAAGATGAAAAGACCGATCTCGACATTCTACCGCTGACCGTGGATCGTCACACACCGCGTGACGTGTTCGGATCGAAAGTCTTCGATGACTTGCTCGCACAACTTCGCCAGCAATATGACCTGATCATCTTCGATACAGGCCCAATCTTGCTGATGGCTGAGACGCGGGTTCTCGCCAGCAAAGTCGACCAGGTTGTTGTTGTGGCTCGTTGGCTGAAGACCAATCGCGCGGCGCTGAAAGAAACCCTGTCCATTCTCACCGATTTCGGTGCGAACGTGACTGGTATCGCGATCAACCGGGTCGATATGAACAAGTATCACCGTCAGGGTTATGGCCATTCCGGCTACAAATCCTATGCGAAATACTACACCAAAGACTAAGGTTTGCGCGCTATTGGGCGCACTATGATTAAAGTTAAAACCGAGGGCGACTGGGGTCCCTCGGTTTTCTCTTTTGCTTGATTTAAGCACGGCTCATCGGCACACTATTTGCAGCTGGGGATGGTGAGCGTAACGGGGATGCACCATGGCACGAGTTCTAGAAGACGGCGTTGCAATTCAATACCGCACCGAAAAGGTCGGTCACAAATATGATCTTTCGATCGTCATACCGGCGTTCAACGAGATTAATGCGATTAAAGGCGGCATCGAAGAGCTGCAGGCGATGATCAAAGAGCACAAGCTCGATGCTGAAATCGTTGTCGTCGATGACGGATCCTCTGATGGCACCTATGAGAAAGCGCTCGAAACTGGCGTTCGCGTCATCCGCGTCGATAAGAATATGGGCTACGGTCACTCGCTGAAGACGGGCATTCGCCAAACCAATTCCGAATATGTTGCAATCACGGATGCCGATGGCACATATCCCGCCGATCGCATTCCTGAAATGCTCGACATTTGTCGTGACGGAGACATGGTTGTGGGCGATCGCGGCGCTGCGATGCGCAATGTGCCATTGGTCCGCAAACCCGCAAAATGGGTGCTGAACAAACTCGCGAACATTTTGGCACAACGTAAAATTCCAGATCTGAATTCGGGCCTGCGCGTGTTTCGACGCGTGTCGATTGAGAGATTCCTCGGCCTCATGCCGAATGGTTTTTCCTTCAGCACGACCAGCACCCTGTGTATGATCTGCTCTGATTTACAGGTCACCTATGTGCCGATCACCTATGGTCGCCGCATTGGCCAATCGAAGATCCGTCCGACCGATTTCTTCCGATTCATGCTCTTGGTGGTCCGGATCATTGTCCTCTTCCATCCGCTGCGGGTGTTCCTGCCGGTTGGCGCGGTTCTGTTCGCGATGGGCATGGCGAAGGCAATTTATGACCTGTTCCTGCTCAATCTGTCGGAAAGTGCGATTTTCGCCTTGCTTGCAGCGCTCGTGATATGGTCGCTCGGTCTGATCGCTGACATGATTTCGAGACTGCATTTTCGCTAAGGCGTGAGCCGATAAGGACTGGGCCGAAATGGAACAGCAAGACGCAGCGCGAAAGCTCCCTTGGAAGACCTTGCTCAAGGTCGCCGTAACGGCGGCTTTGCTGATTTTGATTGTTCGCTTCGTTCCAATCGAAACGATTTGGGAGGGCATTCAACGCCTCAGCCCAGCGATCTGGCTGAGCGTGCTCTCTGGGTTCATTTTTGGTCATTTGATCAATGCGTTTAAGTGGCACCTTTTGGTCGGCGAAGGCTTGGCCTTTGCGACAACCGCGAAAGCTCATTTTGCCGGACTTGCGTCCAACTTGGTTCTTCCTGGCACATCCGGGGGCGATGTTACGCGCGCTGCTCTGATCGCGAAGGAAAGCGGATCTCTGACCAATCTCGTCACAGGATCCCTGGTTGACCGCTTGATTGATGTATCTGTGCTGGTCCTGCTCGCCGCACTGGCTGCGGGCTTGCTCGCAAGTTCGGGCCAAGCGGGGCAAGTCCTTCAGATTGCGGCATTGATGATCGTTGTCTTGGGCGGAGTAGTTTACGCAGTTTTGCCCGCATTGAACCGTTGGCTCGTCCAAAAGTTTGGCAGCGAGACACCCTCTAAGCCAATCAAGCTCGGTCTCGATATCGCGGCTTTTTTAAGCACGTATCGCAATCGCATCCTGGTGTGCGTAGGGATTTCCGCTTTGGTGCAATCGAGTTTTGTCGGATTGAATTGGGCCCTGTCCGCCAGCATGGACGGACCGCTTAGCCTTTGGGCGTGGATGTTTGCTTGGCCCGCGGCGAAATTGATCGCGACCCTGCCGATCAGTGTTGGTGGCTTGGGCGTCCGCGAAGCAAGCTTGGCATCTGTCTTTGCGGGAATTGGCATGGGATCGCCGGTTGTCATCGCTGTGGGATTGATTTGGCAAACGATTATTTTGGGGGGCGGGCTGTTTGGCCTTGCTGTACAGTTTATTTCGCGCAGAACGCGCACAGAAGAGTTGAGTAAAACCAATGTCAGAACGAATTGAGACTGAGACCGCTGTGAGCGAAGCCATGGATGAGCAAACCTCAACCAGCACTGGACCGAGCTTTGCGGTTCTAGGCGGCGGACCGGCCGGTGTTGGCGCGGCCTGGAAGCTCCGCCGCGAAACCGGATTCGATGTCTCGCTCTATGAAGCGGCAGAGCGTTTAGGCGGCAATGCCGCAAGTTTTGACGTGCAAGGGGTTCGCGTCGATTATGGCAGTCACCGTCTACACCCGGTGACCGATGCTGAGATTATGGCCGACATTAAGGGCTTGCTTGGAGAAGATTTGCTGCTGCGTCCGCGCCATGGCCGCATTCGCTTGAAGGGCTCATGGATCCACTTCCCGCTCAAGCCGGTTGATCTCGCAACTCGCTTGCCCATCCCGTTTGCGAGCTCGCTTTTCTTTGATGCCGCCACTGCGAAAATGCGCGCTCCGAAAACCGATGTGGAGACCTTCGAGACGGTACTTCTGTCTGGGCTTGGCCGCACCATGTGCGAAAGTTTCTACTTCCCATATGTACGCAAACTCTGGGGTCGTGAGCCAAAAGATCTTGCGACGACTTTGGCCCAGCGCCGTGTCTCTGGCAGCTCTTTGCCGAAGCTGATGAAGAAAATCTTCGGCCAATTGCCAGGCCTGAAATCACCGACCGCAGGCAAGTTTTTCTATCCGAAAGAGGGTTTCGGACAGATCACCGAGGGCTTCTCCAAAGCCGCAGCTGACTCTGGCGTCGACATCAATCTGAAGTCGCGGGTCACCGGCATTACGCTTGACGGCAAGCGGGTCTCCTCTGTCACGGTGGAAACAGAACAGGGTACCGAAACGATTTCGCCTGATTACATTTGGTCGACCCTGCCGATCACAACCTTGGTTCGCGCTGCTGGCGACGTCGTGCCGGCCGATGTGGTCGATGCGGCCAAGCAAGTGAGCTTCCGCGGCATGATCCTGATCTATCTGGTCTTAGATACCGATCAGTTCTCCGAGTATGACGCACACTATTTCCCAGAAGCGCACATCCCAATGTCGCGCATGTCAGAACCGAAGAATTATTCAGCAACCTCTAGCCCGGCGGGCAAGACCGTGCTTTGTGCTGAGCTTCCGGCTGATCCAGGTGACGAATATTGGGATCAGTCTGATGAAGCGCTCGGCGAGCTCATGCGCGAATGGATCGTTCGTGCAGGTCTTCCATTGAGTGCGGAAACCATTACAACCGAAACGCGTCGCATTCCATACGCTTACCCTGTCTATGACCGCGACTATGCCGGTCACTTCGAGAAATTGGACGAATGGGTCAGCGGGTTGGAAAACGTTCTGACGTTCGGTCGCCAAGGCTTGTTCGCCCATGACAACACTCACCATGCTCTGGCGATGGCCTATGGCGCAGTGAACTCGCTTGATGAGGATGGAAAGCTTGATCGCGCCCATTGGGCCGAGCTTCGCGAGGAGTTTGAAACCCACGTGGTTGAAGACTGATCATGGCAGGGCCTCAACATCAGGTTCCGATCTTGATGTACCATTCGATTTCGAATGGAACGGGCCCGACTTGTATCTCGCCTGAAGTCTTTGCCGAGCAAATGGCTATGATCAAAGAGCATGGCTGGACGGTTGTTCCGCTCGGTGCGCTCAAAGGCTGGCCAAATTGCGCGGAAGCGCTTCCTGAAAAATCCATGGTCATCACGTTTGATGACGGCTTCGCTGACTTCATCGAAAACGCACATCCTGTCCTCGAGCGTATGGGCTATCCAAACACGATGTTTGTGCCATCGGCCAATGATGGCGGGGTTGAAGATTGGGCCGGCATCGCGCTACCCGGTCGTGCGCTGATGAATAAGTCTGACTTGAAAACGATCGATGGCACGACCACGGAAATCGCGCCTCATAGCCGGACGCATGCTGACCTTACGCTTTTGAACGAAACAGAACGGGACGCGGAAATCCAAGGCTCGAAGTCCGATATGGAGGCGCTCCTTGGCCGCAATACGCCGCATTTCGCAGCCCCTTATGGCCGCGTGAATGAGGCTGTTTTGGAAGATATTCGCGCCCGGTTCGATCTCGCGGTTGGCGTCACGCATGGCATAGCGGGCGCGAACGATAGCCCAATCGATCTGCCGCGCATTGAAATGTTCTACTATCAAGATCTCAATCGCTGGCGCGACTTTCTCACCGGCAAGGGTGAGCTCTTTTTGAAGTCTCGCCAAGCCATCCGAAAGGTTCGCAAATTCATCCGCAGCTTTAGCCCCAACAAAGCGGGGTATTAGGCTAGGCATGAAGCGTATGTTCCTCATCGGTGCGGCGTGGTCAGGGGCCTCGTCTTGGATTGAGCAAGCGCTCAACCTTACGATCTTTATTGTCATCGCGCGGATCATCGGCACCGAACAATTTGGTCTTGCTGGCATGGCGATGGCATTCTTGCTGTTGTCTGAGGTTTTGATCCGCGAGACCCTCACGGAACAGATCATTCAGCGGCCAAATCTCGAGGACGGATTTTTAGAAGCGGTCTGGACTCTGTTGATGGCGGCAGGCTTTGTTACCGCATTGATCCTTTGCGGTCTGGCGCCGGTTGCGGCTCATTTTTATCAAGAACCGTCGGTTACATGGCTGCTCATTGCCACGACCCCGGTGATATTGATGATCTCGTGTTATGGCGTCCCCGCCGCGCTTTTAAGGCGTAGATTGGCCTTTGACATCTTAGGGGTTCAAGCCGTTCTTGGTGCGGTCGCCGGCGGGATTGTCGGGATTGGCATCGCCCTTATGGGGTATGGGGCTTGGGCGTTGGTTGGGCAGCGCCTTGCCATGACATTCGTCAATTTCCTGATCTCAATTTTCGCAGCGAAATGGGTTCCTCAACAGATCCCACGCCTCCCTCATTTTAAGCTCATTAGCGGACTGGGCCCGCGTGTTGCGATTATCAAAGTCGCAACCTCGATCACCAATCAGACGCCGACCATTGCGCTTGGCGTATTTGTTGGGGCGAATGCCGTCGCGATTTATTCTTTGTCCCTCAGGGTCGTTGAAGTGCTCGCAACCTTGTTCGTATCGCCTTTGAAAGCGGTGACCCAATCCGTCGTGGCCGAAATGCAAAGGCGCGGCGAAGGCAGCGGCGACTTCATACTGGAAGTTTCCCAAATCGTCGCTCTGCTCAGCTGCGCAAGTTTGGCGGGCCTCGCCGTTGTTGGTGACCCGGCTGTTCCGATTGTCTTTGGCGAAGAATGGATCGGTTCAATCTATGTCGTGCCATTCATCTGTCTGGCTGGGTGCGTCAATGCCGTGACAGGCATGCAAGAGTCTTATTTGATGGCGCTGGGCCGGATGAAACGATGGGTGCGCGTGGTCATCGTAGAGACGGCTGTCGGGGTGGCTCTCATTCTGCTCGCGAGCCCGTATGGCCCCGTTTGGACGGCCGTTGCGTTCTCAGCTCGGGCGATGTTGTTCTTGCCGTTCCGCACCGCACTGGTTCTTGAACCCGAAGCGATCCCGGTGAAAAAATATGTCCGCTGGGTGATTGTTGTTCCCAGCATTTTGGCTCTGGCAATGGCGTCGTTTGTTTGGCTCTGGCGCTACTTAACCTTCGGGCAGATCCCAGACCTTGCCTTCTTGGGGCTTGGAATTCTGATCGGACTTGCCGCTTATGGAGCGATGTTGGTGACCTTGACGCCGACCATTTTGAGCCGTGCGAAGCTCTTCGTACAGGCGGCTCGCGCCGAAGGCTAATAAGGTTTTGAGTGCCTTAGGCCTTGGTCACATTCTCTAGAGATAGACCGCGTCGCTCAATGGCGTTGCGTGTGTCGATAATCGGCACACCCATCGATGCGAGCGCCTCATAATCAATATCGTCATGATCGGTGCTGATAATAATCGCGTCATAGCCGACCTGCGAAATCGTCTCAGGTGTCACCGCGGCGCGCCCTGAAAATTGCGGGAAGTCATGCATGTCGGGCAAGACCGAAATCATCGGATCAAGATAGTCGACCTGGACATTCTGTTCGTCCAGCCAATGCATGATGCGAAGAGACGGGCTCTCACGCACATCGCTCACATTCTTTTTGTAGGCCATGCCGACGATCAGAATTTTCGCATCTCGGAGGCCACGCCCGTGGGTCTGATCGATCACATCGCGCGTCCGCTGCACGACGTATTTCGGCATCGTATTGTTGATATCGCCTGCGAGTTCGATGAACCGGGTCGCAAGATCATGCTCGCGCGCTTTCCAGGTCAGGTAAAACGGGTCGATCGGGATGCAGTGTCCACCAAGACCGGGGCCTGGATAGAAGGGCATGAAACCGAACGGCTTGGTTGCTGCCCCGTCAATGACTTCCCAAATGTCGATGCCCATCGCGTCATAGATAATCTTCAGCTCGTTCACGAGCCCAATATTCACCGCGCGGAAAATGTTCTCAGTGATTTTGACCGCTTCAGCTGTCCGCGTCGAAGAGACCGGCACAACCTTGTCGACCACGCCGGAATAAAACTGCTCTGCCAATTGGCTCGCCATTTCACCATCTCCGCCAACGATCTTGGGAATGGTCGCCGTGTGATAGTTTTGATTGCCCGGATCTTCCCGCTCGGGGGATGACGCGACAAAGAAATCCTCGCCCGCTTTCAAGCCGCCGGACTCTAGGATTGGCGTCATGATGTCATCCGCGGTGCCTGGATAGGTGGTCGATTCCAACACCACGAGCGTCTCAGGCGTCATGTAGCGCGCGATCCGCTCGGCGGTGATTTCGACATAAGTCAGGTTCGGTTCACGGTGAGACGAGAGCGGCGTCGGGACGCAGATAATGATCACGTCGCACTGTTTCAGCTCGGCGAAATCGCCACTCCAAGAAAATGTCTTCTGGTGGACTTCAGCCAGCGCCTCATTGCTCACAGCGGCGATATAGCTTTTGCCTTGCTCGAGCGCATCGAGCTTGGCTGGATCGATATCAAAGCCAATCACAGTGTTGCCGCGACTTGCGGCCGTGACCGCCAAAGGAAGACCGACATAGCCAAGGCCAATAATCCCGACTTTCGCCGTCTTGGATTTCAAGCGCTCAAGCAGCGCTGTGCCTTTTTCCGGCAAGTCTGATGGTTCAGTCCGCGCGGCGGACTTCTCGGTGACATTGTCCAACATTGAATGCGTCCCACTGGTGCAAAGCCATTGTCCTTGTTTCTAAGCAAAAAACCTGCCTGTTCCTAGTTATTCTGCATGATTCAGGAGCGGAATTTGGGATTTGACCGTTCGCGCGACCGGAATTTCTATTCCGAGGCGAATTATTGCCTGGTCAGAACAAGAACTGGCATGCAAACAGCATGCATTGGGGGACCTCATTCAGAGGACGTCATCAGGGGACACGTATCGGTGAAATCGCTTCGAATTCTCATGTTCACCACCTTCTATCCGCCATACTCGTTTGGCGGTGATGCGGTCGGCGTGCAGCGCATGGCGCAAGCTTTGGTGAAACGCGGACATGAAGTGACGGTCGTCCATGACGTGGATGCATTTCTGACTGGTGGCGGGGCGAGGCCATCTGCGACGCCCGTCGACGACGGCGTGAGGGCGATCGGGCTTGAGAGCTCGAGCCATACCTTTTCCAATCTTTTGACTCAGCAAACAGGGCGTCCGATTGTCCATGGCAAACGCATCCAACAGATTTTGGATGAAGGGCCTTATGATCTCATCTGGCACAATAACACGTCACTTGTCGGTGGGCCGGGTCTGCTCAGCATGGGTGACGGCCTGAAAATTTATGAAGCGCATGAGCATTGGCTCGTCTGTCCGATGCATGTTCTGTGGCGCTACAATCGTGAGCTTTGTGACCGGCAAGAGTGCTTGAAATGCACGCTCTCATTTAAGCGCCCGCCGCAACTCTGGCGCTATACCGGCTTCCTAGATCGCAAGCTCGACGAGATTGATTTGCTGATCGCCAAGAGTGAGTTTTCCAAACGCAAACACAAAGAGTTTGGCTTGCGTCATGAGATGACGGTTTTGCCTTACTTCCTGCCAGACATCGAAGCTGAGAGCTTGCCTGAACCGGCTCAACATGACCGGCCTTACTTTCTATTTGTAGGACGGCTCGAAAAGATCAAAGGCTTGCAGGACGTCTTCCCGGTCTTTGATCGCTATGAAGAGGCGGACCTGCTCATCCTTGGCGATGGCGACTATACTGATGAGCTAAAAGCCCAAGCTGCAGACAATCCGCGCATCAAGTTTCTTGGGCGCAAACCGCTTGATGAATTGACCGCTTACTATCGCGGCGCGCTGGGATTGATTGTCCCGTCTGTCTGTTATGAGACGTTCGGCATCATTCTGATTGAGAGCTTCCGATTGGGCACGCCGGTGATTGCGCGGCGGCTCGGACCGTTCCCTGAAATTGTTGAGCGCGCCAATGGCGGCGCACTGTTTGAGACCGAAGACGAGTTACTGGCCGCGATGCAGTCGATCCAAGGGGATCCAGATTGGCGCAGCAAACATGGGGCCTCGGCACGCGCCGGATTTGAAACCGTCTGGAGCGAACAACGCGTGTTGGAAGCCTATGGCGCAGAGCTCGCCAAAGCAGCGCATAAACGCGGCGATACCGAACTCGCAAAAGCGTTTGAAGCGGGCGCGTTTGAGCGCGGCGGCGCTTAAGCCAGGGTTCCGATCCGGTGCGCGTTGGCCATCACTGAAAATGTAATCGTTGTGGCGGGGATGCTCGGCAGAACGGACGCATCAATGAGGTGAACGTTTTTCGTCCCGTTGAGGCGACCGACCGAGTCCGTTTGTTGGGCACCGGGTGTATCCTGCATGGGGAAGGTTCCACCAAAATGAAAGCTTGAGCCAGGGGGATCCATGCGGCTTGCAATACTCACCGCATGTAAACCGGCTTTGCGCAAGCTGGCACTCAGTTTTTTTCGCGCGGCGCCGACCACCTGATCTGTTTCTGGTTTATCGATCAGCTTGGCCGAAAGAGTGTCCTTGCCTGGCGATCGTGTCAGCTCAATCTCAGCGCAATGGTCTGAATGAATGAAGGTCTGCGCCACCATGAGGCGTTTGGCGAGCCATTTGAAAAAGCCAGCGCTAAACGGAATCCGTGAGCCATAATTGGCTACCATCTCGCGCGAGAAAAAGGCGTTCCATCCATAGATCTGAGTGTGCGTGAGAAACGGCGACACATCTGGATCGTCGATCTCGACAAAGGCTTCTGTCAGCGTGTGATGCGGGCTGTGTTCAGGATCTTTGTCAGGCGTCCACGCGTGCAGAAACGGTAAGAAGAAGTGTCGACTGTCCTGGATTCGCACGGGCTTGGGATCGGCGCCGGAAGCAAGAACAATCCGCGCGGTTTCAAGGACACCGGCGCCAATGAAAAGCCGCGACCCGGTGAGGCGTTCCCCTGATTCCAAGTGTACGATCACCTCATCGCCTTGCTCTTCGAACGCTCGAACCAGACGCCCTGGCAAGTGTTCGAAATTGGGATTGGCCAAGAGGGCACCCAGCCCATGCGCCGCAGAGAAGATCTGATCCCAAGGGCAGCCGTGCAAACACATGCCGCAATATTGGCAATCGGCGCGAACGGCTTGGCGCGCTTGTCCGACATGTACGCCGGCCGCTTGCAATTGATCGGTAAGCGGCTCCAGCCGATCTAAGAGTTTGCGCCCTTGTGGTCCGGCTTGAAGCGGCTTGCGCCCCTTCATCGAGAATGCCGGAAGCAGGGTGTCCAAAGCGTCGCTGCGACCTGAAATCGGGACCAGTTCGGAAACCGCTTTATAATGCGGGGCCAGTTGGTCAGCCGTTATCGGCCAGGCTTCGATATCGGCTTGTCGGTTCGGTAAGACTGCCGATCCCCAAACGTTGGAGAAACCGCCAACGGCGTGCGAAGCGCGGGCCGCAAACCAATCCGGTTGTGGATCAATCAGGCCGTCGAGTGTCTCTTGCGCGTGGTTTGATCCATAGCGGTGAACGCGGTCATCGCTTGGTGAAAACTGAGGGGCACGCCAAGCGTTTTTCTGGGCGTCGCTCCATTGCGCGGCTGGCGTTTGAGCGAACTCTTTTTTTCGTTCAAGGGCGTCCGGCGGCAGAGTCTTGCCGCCATCCAGCATCGTGACCTGCCGACCCCGCTCCAACAGTGCTGAAGCGGTCGCAAGCCCGGCGGGCCCGGAGCCAATGACGATGTCCACGATTATCCACGCCGCAGGACGAGCACATAGCCATCGCCCAGCGTTCCAGGAAACACTTTAATGAGATCCAACTCTTCAGCTTGCCATTGCGTATAAAGCTCTGGGACCATGCGGAAACTGCGATCGGGCAGAGCGACCACATAGACTTGCGCGCCTTCGGTCGCGGCGGCGGCAGCATAGTCCTCGTCATCCATCACAACGCCCCAATCCGCACCGAAAAAGCCAAGATAAAGGTCTGATGCGACGCCAACCGCGAATACCTCTGCGCCGCCTGATCGCTCTGTCTCAGCAAAGGTGTAAGCGCCGATCAGATTCTGTTTTGGCGCAGTGTAGTTTCGCGCGGCCATGACGCCTGAAATCAGAACCATTGCGGCGGCTGCAGCCGTGAACAGGGTGCGCGCCGGAACCAGAGAGACGTACCTCGTGAAAATCTGGATCGAAAACCGAACGCCTAAAACGATTAGGAGCATTAAGAAGCCAATATCGACGAAGAAGAAGCGAGGCCAAATGCGCATATTCAGCGCCATGAGCAGCGCAATCGTCACCAGAATATGGAGACCAATCGTGATCGGGAAGACGCGGCTTTTGTTGCGCAAATCATAAGACCCAAGCGCCACCAAAGTGAGGACAGCCAGGGCAATCAATCCGACAATCGGGCCGAGCGAGCCGACAGCTGTGCGGACCCCTTCGATGACGGTCCAGATTGGATTTTGGTATTCCTGCATCACGTCCCCGGCACTCGTGTCAGTCACACCCCCCACAGATTCAACCAAGCTGCCAAAGACCGGTGCATAGAAGAGCAAAATGAGCGCCCCGCCTGCGAGATAGCCCACAGTGGGCATGATCACGAAATCAGATTTGATCCCGTCCTTAAACACGCGCGGGAGCGCAAGACTCAGCCAAACCAATCCTTGGGCGATAAAGAAAAACGCGCCAGTCAGGTGCGTCGCAACCGCGAAGAATAGGCAAAGCGCATAGCCCGCCCATGTCTTCCAAGACGGCGATCGAAGACCGTTCATGAAGAAGATCATGCCGAGCGAACTCCAGAAGGCGAGCTCTGTATAACCGCGGGCGTTTTGCGAGAACCAGATATGGTGGAATGAAATCGCGAGCAGGAGGGCGGTGAGATGGGCAATCCATTTATCAGATAGGTCCCGTGCGAGCCACCATATGGCCGCGATTGAGCCGACGCCGAACAGCATGGCGGGCATTCGCAACGCCCAGGCTGACTCGCCAAATATCGAAACAAACACCTTTGATTGCAGACTGAATAGATAGTGATGGTTCATCGAATAGGACTGCATCATCTCGCCCCAAGGCAAGCGCACATGCGAGTCCAGGGTTACAATCTCATCGAACCAAAGCGGTGCGTTCAAACCCCAAATCCGCAACACCGCGGCGAGCAGCAGAATGCCGCCCAGCACGTGATATTGATTGAGAGATTTGAGGTCGAACATTAGGCCGCTGCCTTTTGGGCTCGCTTCTCATCAATGATGTCGGAAATGATCTGATCCAAAGTTCGCATCGGGCGAAAATCGATCGCCGCATGCAATTTGTCGACGCTCGGAAGACGCCGCTGCATGTCTTCAAAGCCTTCTGGATAGACATCGCTATACGGCACAAGCTCGATGGATGAACTGGAGCCGGTGGCCTCGATGACTTTTTCCGCCAGACGTTTGATCGTCACTTCTTGGTCCGTTCCGATATTATAGACATTTCCATAAGCGGCCGGTGTTTTTAAAAGACGCATCAGCGCTTCAACGACATCGAGCACATGACCAAAACAGCGAGACTGTTCGCCCGTGCCATGAACTTTGAGGGGTTTTCCATCGAGGGCGTTCTGCACAAAGTTCGGCAAGACCATGCCATAGCGCCCCGTTTGGCGAGGGCCGGTCGTATTGAAGAAACGCAAGATCACGACCGGCAGCTCAACTTCACGCGCGTAGGCGAGGGCGAGGAATTCATCGAGTGTCTTGGCGCTGGCATAAGACCAGCGCAGATTTTTCGTGGCGCCAATCGTCAGGTCATCATCTTCCTCGAACGGGAACTTTGACGCCTTCCCATAAACCTCAGACGTGGAGGCGACGAAGACGGGTGTCTTGTCAGGGATCGCAGCTTTGAGGACGTTTTCCGTACCTGTGATATTGGTGAGAATAGACCGGCTCGGCTCATCCATGATCAGTTTGACGCCCACGGCCGCTGCAAGATGGATCACCGTGTCGGCTTCACTCACAAGCTTATTCACCAATGGCAGATCAAGCACGGACCCTTCGATCAATGAGAAGTTCGGATGACCGTCGACAATGCCTAGGTTCTCACGCAATCCCGTCGAAAAATCGTCCAGCGCGACCACTTCATGTCCGTCTGCAATCAAGCGCTCGGCTAAGTGCGACCCAATAAAACCGGCGCCACCTGTCACTAATATACGCACGCTCTTCCCCATGATTGAACAAGGCCAAATACCTTACCCGAAATACGCAAGTTCAAGGCCAGTTCACAAGCTAAATTTGGATGGGCCGCTTTGCCGATTGTGAAGCAGCAGACCGAACTATTCAGGCGGGTAATGGCTGATTTCGGTTTTCGCCTCGGGCGCCGGCTTCGTGACGAAATATTGCACTAAGACGAGGCCAAACACGACGCTGGAATACAGGTGATAGACCCAATGCAAACCGGCACCGACCACCATTAAGCCAAAGCCGCCCTTTCGCAGGAACAGGGCTAGAAGGCCGGCATTCATGACCAAATAGAGCGCCGTAACGGTCAGGAAGATGACCAAAGCGGCTGGAACAAAGATCGAGATCAATCCGGTCAGCCACATGCTGTGAGCCAGTACGGCGCTGAATTTCTCTTTATGAGACGTGTTCAGGTCTTCGCCTTTGGCTTCACCGCTTGCGATTAGCTTCGACCAAGGCTTGGCACGCTTGAAAATATCGGTTTCCCAGAGACCGAGCAGCGTCCAGTTTTTCCAGTGTTTGCCTTTGGCTTCTGCGACCAAGCGCAGACGCCAGCCATGGTTCATGATCCGCGTACCCAGCTCGACATCCTCAATGCTGGGTTTGTCGAAATTGAAATCAAACCCGCCGAGCGAGCGATACACTTCAGATCGAATGGCCCCAAGGCCAGTCCAGAAGGTCGACGCTTCGCGGCTCGATTGCTGGTGAATATAGTGGTGGCGCAGATTGGTATATTTAGCAGCTATATTGGTGCAGTGCGGGTCTTCGTCATAGGCGCCGAAGGCTCCACCAATTTTTGGATCTGACAAGATTTCGCCAACCAAGAAGCCTACGGCGTCCTTATCGACTTCGACATCCGCATCGACAAAGACGAGAATGTCAGCGTCGGTTTCTTGAGCACAGCGGTGACGCCCCACAGCCGGACCGACCGACTTGTCTGGATTGTCGATGACCGTGATCCCGTAAGAAGCAGCGATTTCACCGGTGCGATCACTCGACCCGTCATTGTAGAGCAGGACTTCATCCGGCTTTCGGGTCGAGTTAAGGATCGCCGTGATGCAGGCATCGATCGTCTCTTCCGCGTTCCACGCGGGGATGATCACGGCGACTTTCGCTGATTGGGTCATTCTGCTGCCGCCAATTGCTTGTCTTTATCGACCTGGAATTCTTCGTGATAAGAGCGCTCAACATTGACGCTCCATAGGTCGTGGTCTTCGCCCAGGATGTTCTTGGCGGCGAGCATCGCCGTCAGCATAGAATGGTCCTGGTTATTGTAGCGGTGCATGCCCGCACGTCCGACGGTTTGGAAGTTCTCGAGCGACAGGATCCAATCCTTAATAATGTCGAGGTTTTCCATGTATTCGCCGTCATAGACCGGATAGGCTTTCTTCTGGCGGATGACGAACCCATCGACGACGGATTTCTGATCGGCCAAGCCAAGCTGTTCAAGTTCCTTGCCTGCAAGCTCGATCAGGTCTTCATTCGCCATTTCCCAAAGACCATCACCTTCGTGGCAGAAGAATTCCATACCGATACTGGCCGTGTTTGGATCGGGCAGCATGTGCTCAGACCAGGTGCGGAAGTTTTGGATGCGACCAACATTCACTTCAGGACTGTGAATGTAGATCCAGTTGTCAGGGAACGGATCTGCATGATCCAGAACCAGCGTAACGATCAAGAAGTCGCGATACTTCAGCTTCTTCGCTGCTTCGACGACCTCTTTTGGTGCAGCAGGTTCGAACGCTGCAACCATTTCATTGATCGGCATCGAGTTCAGGAAGAAGTCAGCCTCTTGGCGATGCTTCTTCACTTCGCCATCGACGAGTGTTTCGACATCAATGCCAGTGACCCGATTGCCATCGCGGTGAATGGTGCGGACATAAGACTGCATGTTCACTTCGCCGCCATCTGCAACGACTTTGTCACTGCACATTTCCCACATTTGACCCGGCCCGAGGCGCGGATACTCAAACTCTTCGATCAAGCTGGCTGTATCATTCGCGCCCGTGAGCGCGTTCCAGACCGCTTTGGTCAAGGACAGGTTCTTAATCCGTTGTGCCGCCCAGTCTGCACGAATTTCCGTACACGGAATGCCCCATACTTTCTCAGTATAGGTCTCAAAGAAGTGCTTGAAGAGGCGCTTACCGAACCGGTTCGTCACCCATTGCTCCAAATTGTCTTCTTTTTTGTGAGGCCAGATGTTCCAGCGCAAATAGCTGAGCATAATCCGAACGGCTTCGATCGGGCCGATATTAAAGAGCGCGTTGAAAATCTTCAGCGGGTAATTGTAGAACTTCCCGCGATAATAGATCCGGCTCGTCCGCGGACGGGTCATCAACTCGTCGCCGCAGATGTCGTGCCACAGTTTTTCGACTTCCGTCACCTTGGTGAAAAAGCGGTGTCCGCCAATATCAAAGCGATAGCCATTGTGTGACTCGGTGCGCGAAATACCACCCACCAAGGTCGAGGCTTCGAACACGATCGGTTTATGATCGTCGCTTTCGCGCTGCAACATGTACGCAGCGGTCAGGCCCGCTGGGCCTCCGCCGATAATGGCCACAGACTTGTCCTGTTTACCGGTGCCGACATAGTCGTCGCCGCCAGTTACGGGCTCGCCCGTGCTTACTTGCAAGGATGCATCATCCATCTGTTTCGTCCCCAAGTCCTAGCTTCGCTAAGGTGTTTCAAGTTGAAATCCGTATCGGCCCTTGCAAACTCGATACCGGTTTTCACCACCCACATTGGAAGCTAGTCGTGCATGCAATCGTCCCCGGTGCTTTTGCATCAATCTACATCTTCGAGATCACTCTAAACGCTCATGATCCCAACGAAATTGCGGCGGTCGCCGCGAAACTTCTTAACAACTAGTAAAAGTGGATTTTTGAAAAAGCAAAGGAGAATCGAGCTTCCTGGCCAGGATTCTCCAGGCACGCGAATTTTAGGAACATTTTTTGCGTATCGCCGGGTTCTTTGTTGACCTAATGCCGTTTGATGAACAGAAATCAGGCAAATTCTGTGGGGACGCGATCGTGAATCGATTGGAACATGCATGCCAGAAGGTTGCTGATTGGAGCATACAGCGCCCGATTCTGTTTTTGCTTTGTCTTTCGTTCGCCTTCCTTTGGCCGACGCTTCTGAACAGTGGGCCATACTATTTCGGCGATTCAGAAGGCTATCTGCGCGGCGGACGCCTCGCCCTTATGTTTGCCGGTGATTTGCTTACCGGTTGGTTTGGGTCAGCGTCCGACGATGGCTCGGTAGAATCGGCGACCAGCGGCATATATGGGGTGCGTTCGGTTGCTTATGCGGTATTCGCGTATCTCGGCCGTTGGCCGGGAGATTCCATTCTATTGGCGACGTGGATCCAATCGGTTTTAGTCATTTTCATATTGGACACTTTCTTCGGCCAAGTGGGTATCCGTGAGCGTGCACCCAAAGTGGTGCTCGGTATTTGGGCAGTGCTGCTATTCCTTACTCCCACACCTTGGTTTGCAGCCTTCGTGATGCCCGATATTTTCGCTGGAATCTCGATCTTGGGGATCGGACTTTTAACGGTTTACCAAAGCAAAATTCACATCGTTCGACGTTTGGTGATTAGCGGCCTGATTTTCTTCTCTGTCATGGCACATCTCAGCATGATCCCAATCTTGGCGCTTTTGGGCGTCTTGTCAGGCTTGGTTTTCCTGCTGGACCTCAGACGCATTGGGTTCATGGCCACGGCTATGGCTTACTCTTGGGTCGCGGTTCCGATTGGATTGGGACTGGCCGCGTCTATGGCGGTCAACATGGTTGGTTTCGACGAGCCGAGCGTTACCGGTAAGCGGTACCCCATTCTTCTTGCGCGTTCGATTGGAGATGGCCCTGCCCATTGGTATTTAACCGAGGCGTGTGCGGAAGGCGCTGATTATACGGTTTGTGAGCTTTATCCTGAAAACGATATCCCGCCCACGGCCGGGGAGTTCCTCTGGGAGCCAGGTGGCATTCGCGACATCGCCACCCCCGAACAAGTTCAGCGTATCCGAGAAGAAGAAAGCGCGATCGTCGAGGCGGCATTGAAGCGCTATCCATTTGTCACGATCCGGCGCGGCGCTTATGCGGCCGTGAGACAATTGTTCGATATCGGCTTAGCTGATCATAGGTTCGATATCGACATTGTTCGTACGCCTGATGGGAATTTTACGTCCACCGTTAGCCAACCAGAGCGCTTGGCGTGGAAAGTGCCGTTCCGCATTATCTTCTTGGCCGGGTTTGGGGCTTCGATATTGATTTTAGTCTGGTTGATCCGCTCCAAAGGCCTGATCTTCAATTCGCAATATGGACGACTAATGCTGATCGTCGGTGGCGGAATCCTGATAAATGCGGCCATCTGTGGAGCGCTATCTGCGGTCACGGATCGCTATCAAGGCCGCGTCGTATGGGTGTTTACTGTCACCGTGCTGGTCGTCGCTTGGGACTTTTACCAATCGCGAAATCAGACCAAAGGCCTAGGTCAAGAAACAACCGAGGCGGCCGCTCACACATAAGTGAACAAAGGCCGGTTTGAGCCCGGCCATTTGGCACAAAACTCGCACAGCAATTCCGTGAGGTCCGATCTAGGATCGTCCAGCGCGGGACTGATTAATGAAACTGCTAAGCGTCGATACGACTTACACCCCGCACTGTATGCAAGTGGGGCAATTCGAGACGCGCTCGGGTCAGAGCATCTCCGTCTATTTCGGCAGTACATCACCGATCTCCGAGCCCGCGCGCACGGATCATTTCTTTCTCGTGGGAGCGCTCGCCGCCTTTTTGAGATCTGAGCCTTATCAGCATCACGGGCTCGTCGATGCGAAACTCTACGAGAACTTCCATGCGGCGATGCGCCAATGGGAACAGTGGTGGGGCCATCGCCCGATCAATATTTCGGCTCAAACTGTCGTGTCCGAGGTTGACCCTGAGCGCCGCACCGCAGGTTGCCTCATGAGCGGCGGAGTCGATTCTATGTTCACGCTCGAACAGAGCCGAAGTGAGATCTCCACGCTGATCAATCTCATTCACGCGCGGCAGCCTGGCGACGATGTCGCTGCGTTGCGGCTGTATGACGATCTAAGCAAGTTTGCGGAAAATACCGGCGATACCCTCATCGGGGTGGAGACAAACGTGATGTACGCGTTCCGCGAAATTGAGGATGCGTGGACGTCTGTAAGTCATGGACTGTGCATGGCAGCGGTGGGTCACTTCCTTGGTGCGGAGATTGATCGACTGATCATCTCAGCCTCATTTGCTGAAGACCAATTGCGTCCATGGGGATCGCATCCGAAAACCGACCCTCTCATGTCATCCGCCAGCATGGAGTATCGACATGATGGTGAGGCGTTCACACGATTTGAAAAGCATCGCGCGATTGCAAGCAACACGACGATCTTGAAGTACCTGTCCGTATGTGAGCGCGGCCCGCAGGCGGGCGAGCACATCAATTGTTCGAATTGCCAGAAATGCTTGCGCTCGATGATCACGCTGGACTTGCTTGGTGTCGAAAGATCTCAGGCCTCGAGTTTTGATTGGAGCGCCTACGATCCAACTAAACTGTCGCGTTTTCTATTGCCCGGTCACGTGAATTGCTCTGAGCTCTTAGAGTATGCCGAGCAGATTGGACGCACGGATATTGCGACGGTCCTACAAGACACGATCGCTTATGCCGAAAAGTATCATTGGATCGTTCAAGCGGAGCTTTTTCTGCGACGCCGGTTCAAATGGATCCTAAAATACAAAACCTCCTTAAAGCGCCTTCGCGGGGCGATTTACGGATTGATGAAGATAAGGACGCGCCGACTATGACGACTGCGAGAGATGTAATGACCGGAGCGACTGCGCCGGGAGCAGCCCGGATCGACTGGATCGATTATTCCAAGGGGATTTGTATGATCCTCGTGGTGATGATGCATGTTGTCATCAATTACGAATTCTTGGCGGGTTCTGAAGGCTGGCTGCGTCCGGTGGTTGATTTCGCGCAACCTTTCCGGATGCCAGATTTCTTTTTGATTGCGGGTTTATTTCTGCACCGCTCCATCCATTCCGATGCGCGCTCCTATTATGACCGCAAGGTCGTGCATTTTGCCTATTTCTACCTGCTCTGGCTCCTCATCTTGATGCCGTTCAAAGAAATGGACGTTCTGTTTTCAGATCCAATTGCTTTCTCCCAGTTGGTCTTGGTTGCGATTGTCGAGCCGGTAAACTCTCTTTGGTTTTTGCATATGCTGGCCATCTTCTATGTGGTGACGCGTCTCACCCGGAACGTGCCGATTTGGGCCATGCTGGGCGTTGGATTGGCGCTTAACACAGCTTTCCAGGCTGGGTATGTCGACACCGGATGGACCGTTCTAGACCGGTTCGCCGACCGCTTTGTCTATTTCTATATTGGATACGTCGCAGCGCATGCGATCTTCAGAAGCGCAGAGCGGGTGCGCAGGAATACACCTGCTTTGATCGCAGGCTTGCTGATCTGGGGGGTCGCCAACTGGTATATGGCCTCGATGGATTATCACCACCTCCCATTGCTCGCGCCTTTGATTGGTTTGATCGGTGCCGCCGCCGTTTGCGCGCTTGGTGTCCTCATGGCCAAACACAATATTGGCGATGCTGTGCGCTATGTCGGGCAGAACTCCCTCGTCGTGTACCTAACGTTCTACATCCCGATGAAAGTCACCGAGAAGGTCATTCACAGAATTGGCGATCCTCTTGGCAGCGTGGGGCTCTCGACAGCGATCATTCTCTTCGTTGCGGTGGCTTCACCCTTGGTCTTTGCATGGATGATCCGCAAGACTCCGTTGAATGTGCTCTATGAGCGCCCAAGCGGCTTTAAACTCAGTCGACCAGTTCCTGCGGAATAATGACACTTTCAGTGGGCGCTTTAAGCGTCCACTTTTAATCTCTCTTCAAACAGCGCGATGTGTGCGGCCGCCCAAGAGCTTGGCGTGTGGCAGAGTTGCGCTGCAGACGTGAACGCCGCTTCGCTCATGGTGCGGATCATCTCGTCATCCGAAGCGAAGCGCTCAATAGTTTTTGTGAGGCTGCTCGGATCACTGAGCGCGAACTGACGCCCATAACCGAGACTATCAATCTCCTCGGCGAGGCTCGCTTGATCACTGATGATAACAGGTAATCCGCTCATCGCGGCCTCGAGGATGACCAATCCGAAGGGCTCGGCCCAGCGGCTCGGCACAATAAGGGCGCGGGCCTTCTTGGCATATTGCGCAATCTCAGACTGAGTTTTCCAGCCTTCGAAATCGGCATGGGGATAGGCTGCTTGCCCGCCTGCCACCAATTCACCGGAGCCAATCAGTGTCAGCGGATATCCAGCGGACGCGGTCGCTTCAAGCGCCAAGTCCGCCCCTTTTTCGCGTCCGACCCGCCCGACAAACAAAAACCGTGAGTTTCGTTCCGCTTCGATGCGCGTCTCACACCAAGGGGCCACCGGATTTCGGATGACCGTTGCACGCTGTGTTGGAAATCCCGCGCGTTCAAACCGCGCGCGCATGCGCTCGTGGATGAAGGAAAATGTGTACGGGGCAGACTTGAAGTCGGCGATGGCATTCAACCGATGCTGCCGAGCAAGTCTCCAGACCTTGTGCAAGGAACTGCGCCGGTCACATTGGCTGAGCGCGCACTGCAACGACAGTGGCTTCAACTCGCAGGCTTGCGATTTGCCGAAATGCAAGAAGGCGCCGTTTGGACATGTATTGAAATAGTCGTGGCAGGTGATCACCGTCCGCGCCGCAACTTTGCGGAGCGGCGCAAAGACAGCGGGCGAAAGGGTCTGCGCCCAATTATTCATGTGATAGATGGTTCCCGGCGTATCGTTTTCCTCGATCCACTTACCTAAGCGTTCAGCCGCGGCCTTGCGATGATAGCCTTTCGAGAGAGCGGCTCCGGTTGGCAATTCGAGCAGGGGTTTGGCGTTGAGCGATAGGGTCTCTGCGCCGAGGGCTTTGAGCGCTTCATTCTCGCGCTCGCCGGTGAACATGGTCACTGGAATTCCAAGATTGCGATACTGACGCACAGCTTCGACCGCTAACGTGGACGCCCCTCCACGCGCGGTAGAGTAATCATGGATGACAACAATTCGATCGAGCGTGGCCATTGGCGCTTTGCGTGGCGCGTTCCAAAAGCAATTCGCTTAGTAGCGCGTCTGTGCCCCCCGCGTGATGGCTTCGCCGATGGGGTCCGAAGCCGGGTTCTGGCGGACCACTCCTTGGCGAGGCACGCGATAGAAGAGAGACGCGCACGCCATGCCGGCGAAAACATAGAAGTGAATGCCCAGGCTGATCTGCGGGCTCGAAACGCTCACCGCGATCAAATAGATGAAACATCCCGCGCGAGCGGCGGCTGCAATCTGCTTAGACTCCTCATCGGCCAACGCGGATGTACGTTCAGGTCGTCCGCGGAACAGGCCCCAGAGGAAGAAGGCATAAAGGGTCGCCCCGATAATTCCGAGATTGGCAAGCACGGCGACGACGAAGCTGGAGGTTCGCACCGCTCCTGTACCTGCGCCGAGCCAATAGGTCTCTGAGAAAATGCGCAGACCCGCCAAGTTCCAAGTCATACGCTCTACGCCGCTTGCGCTCTGCAGCTTATTAGTGATCGTGCCGCCAAAAATACCGGTAATCGAATCCAGCATATCTGGGCGCAATGCGATCATGATGGTTACGGCGAGTGCACCAACCGGTAGTGCGAGGAGCGCTGTGGATCGGTTCGCACGCGAGGTCACAGATGGCATGCCGCGATCGTCGGTGCCAAGGGTGATCGCAACATAGGCGAATGAAAGGTAGACCATCAGTGCGCCAAAACCCGTCGATGAGAACGACATAAACACGGCGATAATCGTTCCGAGCGCCAACGGTCCCGTGATCTGTGAGCGGATACCGGAACGCCAGAGCCTGAAAGAGAACGCAAACAGCGCAACCGAGACTTCGGCAAAACTAGAGGGTTCCGGGAACGTCCCATTGAGACGTTTTGTGCCGATCAAAGACTCTTGCCGGAAGGCCTGCGCGTATTCAGCATTTCGGACGAAGTTCAACAGTGATTCAAGGCCGGCGGTATAAGTCGCAAGGTCGATGATCGCAAAGGCGATATTGAGGCCCGTCGCAATCAGAATGGCCGTCGCCGCGCGCTGCATCATTGAATTGGTGCGCACCATTGAGGATACGGTCAGGAAGATAACCAAGCCGGCAACGAAATAGACCGATTGGAACATGTTGGATCCCACCGGATAGAGCCGCTCTTGGACCCATTCAAAGCCAGTTGGATTCATCGGAAAGGCGACGATCGATCCCGCAAAAAGTCGTGGCAGAAGGTACCCCGCACAGACCGCCCAGCCCGAAAGCGCTAGCAAAAACAAGCCCGGTCGCATCGGCTGAAGCGACAATGCGGCAAACTTGATCGGTTCTGGGCGAATGGCGACAGCCAACGCAAAGAAGGCGAGACTTAAGAAGCCAGGCGTGATGTTTGCGCCTTGGTTAGACGCCATAGCAGAGGCCGCTGCGAGCAGGCCACCCACACATAGAACCGTCAGTGCCATCGGTGCGGAGCGCAAGAGTGCGAGCATGCCGAAGCCAGCGATAATCAGACCGATGAGTTCTACTTTCATGCGCGTCGCCTTATCTCGAGCCTAATAGGCCTTCGCATCTTTCAGTCCACGCGCGGGGCGTGCTTGTCCAGGTTGAACATATAGATTTTCGATCTGCTGGGTATGGAATTGAGCCAGCTGCTCGCCGAATGATAAGATTTGTTGCAACACTTCGTTTTCGACGCTGGCGATTTGGTGGTGTGGGATTGGCGTTACGGCCGCATCACGAACCGTTTGAGCGATATGGCCGACCGTCGCAGGGCAGGGTGAAGAAATCAGGAATTTTTCGCGTTTGGTTGCTTCGAAAAAGCCTTCCATTTTGGAGTCCCACCCGAGGCCAACATGCGGGATCCCATAAGCGAAGGCGATAATATTCGCGTGCAGGCGGTGCGCGACGATTGTGTCATAATCGGCAATCATGTGCGCCAATTTCTTAGGCGTTTTCGGTGCTTCAGCGACATCAACAAGGATGCCGGTACCCGAGCGACGCTGGAGGGCAAGTTTAATTTGATGCGCGAAAGACTGATCGCTGCAGGCCCCATTGGTGAAGAGCTCAACCTCCCAATTGCGGGCGACAAAATATTCTATCAGATCGCCATAGAAGCCAATCCAATCTGAACGGCTCATTCGATCGGCTTTGCGATCAGCGTGTAGGTCCAGAGTGGCCGGGTGCGTAATCCCAATGCCAAGGCGCTTTCGAACAGGCCGCGCACGCATTGGCCGTCCGTACACTTCTCGAGCCAGCAATCCAGGATCCCAAACGTGGCCAATTGATTCATCTCCAAATCGTTCGAGCCAGCGCTTCGCAGAGCGTTGATCTCGAACGTGCACGCTTAGCAACCCGTCTTCGAATGCAGATTTGAAAAGATTATAGCCTCTTCCGCTAAAGGAGTGGCCGACGCCGACTCCATAGATCGAAATTGCTGCGCCGGCGTCTCGTGCCGCCTGAGTTGCTTCGTAAATCTTTAGCGGGAAGTTGAGTTCAGCATCGGCGATCAGCTGACCGCCGCCGATGATCGCAATATCGGTGTCGCGCAGTTGCTCAGTATAGTGCGCACGCAATTTGGTGCTGACCATTTGTTTGAGGATCGCAATCGAAAGCGTCCGCCGCAAGGACGGGGGCAAACGATCAAGCAATGAGCGCGTGATCTGGCGAATGCGATTGCTCCTGCCATCAAAAATCTCGCGCCCGGCGAGATCGCAGCTATTGACCTTCGTCACACTTGGGACCTGCGACAGCGCATGCTCGAAACACTCAGCGATGATCCCATCTCCGAGGTTTTGCGAGTATTTGACGTTGAGCAGGGTCAGCTTCACGGCGAGCGGGTCCTTTGGTGTTTTAGAGTTCGGTGACGTAGAGCGGCGAGAGCTTGCCGACCATAAGATGGAACAGGGCAAGCCAATTGCCTTTGGTGCGACCCCATCGATCGACCCAAGGTTCAGGCATGAAGGTCTTTGCGTGATTTGCGATAAAGTTTCGGCTCATCAATTTCCAAGCCCGTCGCCAAGGTAAGGTCCCCTTGCGGTTCAAATAGATGGGGTTGGCGATTTGCGAATAGCCCAGACGAACACCTGGCGAGCGCGCTGATTTAACGCCGCAATGAACGCCGACGAACGCATTGGTTTTGACCAGGCGTCCGTTACGCAAAAGCTGATTGGAAAAATCATTATCTTCGAGCCAGCCATAGTAAGGCAGGTTTTCGTCGAAGCGTGTGTCTTCAATGGCGCTGACGCGGTAGCCCATATTGCAGCCGTAGAGGCTATCGAGTTCATGATCGATGACCATGTCCGGCAGCGGCGCTTGATCATACGCCTCGACCATCTCACAGGCATCCTCATATGTGATGCCGGGACCTTTGATGCCGTCAGCTAAGAGTTTGCCGGACGCGCCAGCAATATCTTTGTTCGCTTCAAAAAAAGTTTCAAACCGCTCCAAAGCAAAACGAGACGCGACATAGTCATCGTCAAAGAAAATCAGATAATCGGTTTCGGCTTTGAGGTGATCAAGCACCGCGTTGCGCTGCTTGCAGAGCCCTTTGTCGCCGATCAGAATTTCGTACTTCTCAGGGTCGAGGTTCGCAGGCAGATCATCGGGGCTGGTCGCAGACAGAATGATCCGGTCCGCGCGCCGCGTTTGGCGCTCTAACGCTTCGAGATTTTCCGCCACTGTTTCGGGGCGACCGAGCGTTGCAATTGCGACAGCGATTGTCGGCATCTTTGATGAGTCCTCATTTGTCGTATCCCCCAATAAAACATGAAGGCTGACGGAAGGTTTCTATGCAAAGCGCCTGCCACGGAATTGGGCTTTAAGTTGACGTTTTCGTGAGTTGTGTTCCAAATCGAGGCGGACCGATTCGAGGGGATAAAAATGTCTGACTTCCAGAGCTCTGATGCTTTTGAGGCCCTTGATCGCGTCTTGGAAGAAATTCGCCGCGAATTCAAAGCCAATCCCGAGTTTGCGCATCGTGTAGCGAAAGCGTTGGGGGCGGATGTCTATTTCAGTGCGGATCTCGCTTCAACGCTGATCAATCCGGTCGAATTGGTGGCCAAGAAGAGCCCTGAAGAGGTTCAAATCACGCTCGATGCGATGCCGCTCGGGGATCTCAAAAAGATGGTAAAGACCTGGCAATTGGGCAGTTCGGTCGACCTCTCGGGTAAATCCAAGGAAGAGGTCATGGAGATGATCGAAACGCGCGCCCGTCGCCGATTGGAAGCGCGATCGTCGAGTTAAGCAAGCTCGGTTTTGACCAGATCCAGCTCTTCGCAAATCACATCTAGAAGCTTTTCGCCGGCTTTCGCCCAAGTGAAGTTTGCCGCTTGCGCTTTGCTGACGGCGCGGCGCTGATTTCGTGTTTCTGCTGCGTCGGCAATGAGGGTTTCGATCTGCGTGACCCAGGCTTCAGGATCGTCTGCTGCAGCATAAAGCGCCGCATCGCCGCACACTTCCGGCAGGGCGCCGGCATCCGCACAAATGGCAGGCGTTCCCAGCGTCATCGCTTCGAGGGGAGGCAGACCAAACCCTTCTGTCTTGGAGGGGAAGACCAATGCGGTGGCGTGCTCGAGCAAAGCACGAAGCTCTGCATCAGAGAGGCGGCCCGCTAAGACAACAGTCTCCGGCAAGTCCAGACCCGCAGACTTAAACGCATCCGCATCCGCGCTGCCAAATAGAACCAGTTTTTTACCCTGTAGGCGCGGATCACGATAGGCGTCGAGCAAAACGGAGATGTTCTTGTGCGACTGCGTGTTGGCGAGCCCGACCGTGTAGCTGTTTGGCGTCAAACCCAGCCGGTCAATAATCGTCGTGTCTGCTTCATGGTGAAGAATATGATCGACCCCATTATGGACCACCGAGATCTTTTCGCGGTTCGCAACGCCAAATCGCGTCAGCTGGTCTGCGGAATAATTTGACACGGTCAGGATACGACGCGCCTTCTTGCCAATGCGGGGCAGGGCGAAACGATACCAATTGCCGAACGCGCTCGAATAACTCTCTGGCGTCAGGAATACCTGTGCATCATGGACCATAGTAATGGCATTGCTAGAGACGACCGGCGAGAGATTGCAAAGATTGATCAGCAAATCACCGGTCGGCGCTCGCGGAAGATCAAACTGCTCCCAAAACTGCCCGGAAAAGTGACCGAATTTCGTGATCGACAGATCCGCCCGCGCAATTTCATCCGTGGTATCGGGCGGGCAGATGAGGCTGAGATCGAGCCGGCTTTTCAGGTCAGGTTGGGTTTCAAGCGTCTCCAAAAGCGACACGATCAATTCGCGCGCCACGCGCTGCACCCCGGTTGGGGGAGCGTTCAAAAAGCGTCCATTGAAACTCACTTTTGGCATGAAATGATCGTTTTACGCAGCAAGACTGCTTTTCTGTAAGCTATTCTGACGCTTGGGAAAGCGTCTGAGAAAAGGCGTCGATGCGTGGCTCCCAACTGACTAAATTGCGTCCCAGTTTCGCGCACTGTGCAAGAATCGTACGCAATGCCCATTAAGAAGCGCAGTCTGCGTCGACAAACCGAATAGACAAGTCTTGCCCGGCATGGTCAAAGCGCGCAAATTAACGACGAATCTTTGCGTTGCGGAGGCAAAAGCATGGCAAAAGGGCTGGTCACGCTATTTGGCGGTTCAGGATTTATTGGTCGATACGCGGCTCGGACTTTGGTGAAAGCCGGATACCGTGTTCGCGTTGCTGTTCGCCGGCCGCACCTTGCCGGTGATGTTCGCCTCGCTGGCGCTCCAGGTTGGGTCGACATCGTCCAAGCCAACGTTCGCAACAAGAAGTCAGTGGAAGCGGCCATTGAGGACGCGGATGCTGTCGTGAACCTGGTCGGGATCCTTTACGAGAAGGGTCGCCAAAGCTTTGAGGCCGCTCAACGCGACGGCGCTATTAACGTTGCCGAAGCCTGTGCCAAGGCGGGAATCGACCGTTTGGTCCAGGTCTCAGCCATCGGCGCTGACCCAGAATCGAAGGCGGACTATGCCGAGACCAAGGGCGAGGCCGAAATCGCTATTCGCGAGATCTTACCGAGCGCTGTGATCCTCAAGCCGTCGATTGTGTTCGGGCCGGAAGACGGATTCTTCAATCGCTTCGCTGCGCTCTCCAGCCATCCGATTTCAACCGTTGCGCCATTCTTGCCAGCGATTGGGGGCGGCCACACCAAAGTTCAGCCCGTTTATGCCGGTGATGTCGCCGAAGCGATCGCAGCTGCGGTGAGCCGAGAGGACGCGGCTGGCAACACTTATGAGCTCGGCGGACCGAGTATCTATTCCTTCAAAGAGCTTTACGCCTTTATCGGCGAGACGATTGACCGTAAGCGCTTCGCTCTGCCTTTGCCTTTCTTCGTGGCAAAGCCGCTCGGACTCACCTTTGGGGCGCTGTTCCGTTATGTCTGGCCGCTTTCATCTGGCATTCTCGGGGCGCCTCCGATCACGGGCGATCAAGTCGAGCTGCTCAAATCAGACAATGTGGTTTCAGACGGCGCGAAGACGCTGGCCGACCTCGGCGTGACAGAACTAGAAACCGTTGAAGCCATCGTGCCGAGCTATCTGTATCGGTTCCGTCCGTATGGCCAGTACCACCAAAAAAGCGAAACGGCTTAGCGCCCCAGCTCACGCATGGCGCCGTCGAGCCCTTCGAGGGTCATTTCGAACATACGGTCTGGGCCGATCAGCTCACGGATGAGCTGAATGGAGCCGGTATATTCCCATGCGCCCGATTTGACCGGGTTCAGCCAGGCAAAGTTCGGATACTGCTCGACAAAACGTTGGATCCAGAGCCCACCTGGCTCCTCGTTCCAATGCTCGACGGAGCCGCCAGCATAAGTGATTTCATAGGGGCTCATCGTGGCATCACCGACGACGATCACCTTGTATTCGCTTGGATATTTGTGCAGCACGTCCCAGGTTGGGATGACATCATTGCGGCGGCGGCGATTGTCTTTCCAAAGGCCTTCATACGGGCAGTTGTGGAAGTAGTAGTATTCCAAGTTTTTGATTTCGGAGCGCGCCGCTGAGAACAGCTCTTCCATGACTTTGACATGCGGGTCCATCGATCCCCCAACGTCCATAAGCAAGAGAACGGAGACTGAGTTCCGGCGCTCAGGCCGCATTTCAATGTCGAGATAGCCTTGGCGCGCAGTGTTGCGGATCGTGGCGTCGAGATCGAGCTCATCCGGGCTGCCCGTGCGCGCCCATTTGCGCAAACGTTTCAGGGCAACTTTGATGTTCCGCGTACCAAGCTCGACACTGTCATCATAGTTTTTGAACTCGCGCTTGTCCCAGACTTTGGTGGCGCGGCGATGGCGCGACTTGTCTTGGCCAATGCGCACGCCTTCTGGGTTGTAGCCATTGGCACCAAAGGGTGACGTTCCCCCTGTGCCGATCCATTTATTGCCGCCTTCATGGCGCTTTTTCTGTTCTTCCAGGCGCTTTTTCAGCGTTT